>DATHJP010000691.1:0-2940 GCA_035489695.1 Terriglobales bacterium | reverse complement strand
AGAGATTGTTTTGGATTTGCTCAAGCGGGGCTTGCGTCCAAAAGATATTTTGACCCGTGCAGCATTTCAGAATGCGATCGCGGGCGTGGCCTGCACTGGCGGCTCTACCAATGCCGTGTTGCACTTGTTGGCGATTGCGCGCGAGTCTGGAGTCACACTGGTGATGGACGATTTCCAGAAAGTCAGCGAACGCACTCCGCTGCTTGCCGACTTGAAGCCCGCGGGACGATTCGTCGCTGCCGATGTAGATAAAGCCGGCGGCATTCCGCTTATCGCCAAACGTTTGCTGGAGTGCAATTGCGCCGACGGCTCCACTCTTACGGTCACCGGACGCACATTCGCGGAAGAAGCCAACGCTGCGAAAGAAACTCCGGGACAGCAGGTCATTGCTCCAGTGAGCCATCCCTTGAAGGCCACTGGTGGGCTGGTCATTCTGCACGGCAATCTCTCGCCTGAGGGATGTGTTGCCAAGATCAGCGGCCACGAACGTCTTAGCCATCGCGGACCGGCTCGGGTGTTCGACTCCGAAGAAGCTGCCATGAGTGCGGTCACCACCAAGCGGATCAAGGCCGGTGATGTTGTTGTTATCCGCAATGAGGGTCCGAAGGGTGGGCCCGGAATGCGTGAGATGTTAGGAGTAACTGCGGCGATTGTCGGCGAAGGATTGGGCGAGAGCGTTGCCCTGCTGACCGACGGCCGTTTCAGCGGCGCCACGCGCGGCCTGATGATCGGTCATGTGTCGCCCGAAGCCGCGCTGGGTGGTCCGATCGCTGCCCTGCGGGAGGGTGACACGGTTCACATCGACGTGAATCAGCGCGTCCTCGAAGTTGAACTCAGCGATGCCGCACTGCGTCAGCGATTAGCGGAATGGAAAACTCCTGAGCCGCGATATGCCAGCGGTGTGTTTGCAAAGTATGCGGCACTGGTGTCGTCAGCTTCGCAAGGTGCAATCACGCAGGCGAAAAGCAGTGGCTAGTGAATAGTGGCTAGTTGTTCAGTGTTGATAGCCGATAAAACTCCCGCGAATTTCATTGTCACTAGCCACTAATCACTAGCCGCTAGCCACTTACTTCGCGACGTGCTCCAACGCGGTTCTTAACTGCTCCGGCTTGAATCCAAACGGTCCCGGCTTGCTCTTGTAGGCGATTCGTCCTTCTTTATCGATCAAATAAATACGATCGGGCCAGCCGGTGTAGGCTTTTTCAACTGAATTGTCGAAGCCATCGAGCACGGCGGGAAATTTTATTCCTAATTTGCGAACGCAACTGCCTGCTACAAACTCTCGCTCTTGGTAATCCTTCGGACTGGCAAAGACGATCTTCTCTTTAATGTTGCTCTCGCTCTGCCACACGTCGGTGGGATGAGCTTCCAGGATGTAAACGATGAGAAAGGCGACTTGCGACCCGTATTGTTCGTAGAGCTTGTTGAGGGCAGGAACCTCCCGCCGGAACGGAGGTCAAGTGTAACTGCCAAACACCAAGACCACGGGCTGCTTCGAGCTCAGGGCTGACAACTGAATCTTGTCGCTTTTGTCCAATTTCAACAGCGAGAAATCCGGTGCCGGGTCGCCGCTCTGCAGTTGTCCCGCCCTGGCGCGGGTCCACATAGTCTCAAAGGGCAGAATAAGATACGCGGCATCCGGCATCCTGGACATGACACGCCCAAAAGTTTCCGGCGGCTGATGCATGGCCCACAAAATGTAACCCGCGAAGAGCGCGTAGGCCATTAGCAGGCCTACAAATGCCCTGAAAAGAACCATTCGTATAGATGAAGATATAGCCATACTTTTGCCTTTCAGGATACCATTTGGGCACCGCTAGATTATTGCAATTACAAGTGTTACCGCTGCGTTAAGCGCCAGCAATCAGCCAACCAGCTCTGCTTCTCCCACATCTAAGGCTCAAGTTCTGAGATATAGGGGATCCCATGCGAGTCTTTTGGACGCTCTCTGGCGGGTTGGCTGCCTTGTTTTCCGTCTTGTTGCTTTCGGGTTGCGGGGGAGGAAGCTCCAACACCCAACCGCCGCCTAATCCAGTCCAGGTCTCGGTGACTCTCTCGGGTTCCGGAACGGTGACCAGCTCGCCGGCGGGCGTCAATTGCGGCACAACTTGCAGTCAGTCTTTTCCTGAAGGTACACAAGTAACGTTGAATGCAACTCCGGCTGCAGGTTTCTCTTTTGGGGGATGGAGCGGCGCGTGCACCGGCACGGGCGCTTGCGTTCTCCCGACGTCCGGAGCCCAGTCTGTGACGGCCAGTTTCATGGGCTCGGGGGCGCTCCAGGTGACGGTGACTCTCGCGGGCGCGGGAACGGGGACGGTGACCAGCGCTCCGGCGGGCATCGATTGCGGCACAAATTGCACTCACACTTTTTCTGCAGGTACTCAAGTGACGTTGACCGCAACTCCAGCCGCCGGTTTTTCTTTTGGCGGATGGAGTGGCGTGTGCACCGGCACGGGCATTTGCACTCTCCCGACGTCCGGCGACCAGTCTGTAACTGCTAGTTTCACCGCCTCGTTGCAATCGATCAATCACATCATTTTCATGGCTCAGGAAAACCGCGGGTTCGATCACTACTTCGGTCATCTGAACGCGTATCGCACCGCCCCTCCGTACAATTTGCCGGCAGACGTAAACGGAACACCACTCGACGCGTCCAATCCGAGCTTCGATGGTACGACCATTGTCACCCCGTTTCTCATGACCAGCGTATGCGTGGAGAACCAGAGTCCCTCGTGGAACGAAAGCCATACCGATTACAACCGGAACAATCCGGTCTCAAGCGTCGCCACTATGGATGGTTTCGTTTACATCTCTGCAAAAGATGCTCCGTCCAATGGCGGGTTTGATCTCGGGGGTACGCGAGCGATGGGCTATTACGACCAAACGGTGCTGCCCTACTACTACTTCATGGCGACGAACTTTGCCACTTCCGACCGCTGG
>DATHJP010000690.1:0-2033 GCA_035489695.1 Terriglobales bacterium | reverse complement strand
TCCATTTTTAAACACGGTCGTCCGCGTGACGGAACGCGAAGCTGACGTTTTCGGGATCAACACGGCCCGCGAACCCGATGGCATGGCGAAAGTTGCGCTAAAACTGGGCGCCTATCGCAAACTCGATCCGACCCCGCTCGAGGAATTCATTTTTTACGATCATCCAAGCGGCCGCGCCCGAATTCGCATGGCGATGGATTGGAAAGCCGCGCACCTCCCGGCCGGAGAATCTGCGGCGACCGAAAGCCTCCCAGCCGCTCATTGAGGATAACGCGAACGCTGCGCTTCTTCGACCTGATGCTGGACCTCTTATTCAAAGCGATGCCCGGGCAGATGGCGAAATACGAATATGTACATCGTCTGCTTAGACCGCTAAGAGAATGGACTCGAAAGATTAATGTCGACAGACCGCCATTTCCCTGGCCATTACCAAAGGCGATCTTATGGTCGGCCCTAGTTCGCACCGCAGAAGACTTAAAATCGGTAGACCTTCTTGAGCGATTGCAGCAACTGCAGGCCATCGTTGAGAAATTGGAAAGTGTTAACAAAGACCCGGGCAATGACGCGGCAGCCATGGAGGCTTTGATGCAGCTAACCGATGCACTTCCCGGCATCGACAGCTGGATTTACCGTCATCGCATTGCGAGTTTGCTCAAAGCTATCGGAATTTTCGTTCTTCTTGGGATGCTTATCGCCATCCGAATAACACAATGCTCATAAATCGAAAGCGATCGAGATTCCCATCGGGAACCAACTAATCTGCCGATATGAAAGAAAATCGGTTGGTGTTCACGGTTCTGTTGCTGTTGAGTGCCCCGGTCTTTCAAATGTCCGCTCAACAGAACGAGGCGGACCGCACGCTGCTGGCCAAAATTCGCGCCCGCGCGGAAATAGGCGATGCGAGATCCCAATGTGAATTGGGTAAAGCATTCTACTTCGGCACCCTTGGCGTGACGAAGGATTTAGCCGAGTCGGTGAAATGGTATCGCAAAGCCGCCGAGCAGAATTACGCACCGGCCCAATTCAATCTGGGCGTCAGCTACGCCTTTGGCGAAAGCGTGGCGAAGGATTATGTGCAGGCGGTCAAGTGGTATCGCAAAGCTGCCGAGCAAAATTACGCCCGGGCTCAAAGTTTACTGGGCTTCTGCTATGCCAAGGGCCAAGGCGTGGCGAAGGATTATGCGCAGGCGGTCAGTTGGTATCGCAAAGCTGCCGAGCAAAATTACGCATCGGCTCAATACAATCTGGCCCTCTGCTACGAAAATGGCCAAGGCGTGACGAAGGACTTAGCCGAGTCGGTGAAATGGTATCGCAAAGCCTCGGAGCAGAATCACGCATCAGCTCAATACAATCTGGGCATCTGCTACGCGCTGGGCGACGGCGTAGCGAAGGACTATGTGGAAGGTTACAAGTGGATGCTCCTCGCATCGGCACAAGGTGTCGAGGGTGCTAAGACAATCATACACATATTGGAAAACACGATGTCGCGGGAGCAGATTGCGGAGGGACAAAGGCTGGCACGCAATTTCAAGTCGCGGGAGCTGCCGTCAGAAGGGAGTGATAGTTCAAGCACGGCTATTGCGCGGACGAGGCCGGAGTCTTCCGGCACCGGATTTTTCATCACGGAGGATGGGTTTCTTGTTACGAATCAGCATGTGGTCAAAGATGCCGTGCAGACTCGTTTAGTGGCTAGCGTGGGTTTGGTTGAAGCCAGAGTGGTAAAGATGGATTCGGCCAACGACCTGGCGTTGCTCAAGGCGGAGGGTAAGTTCGCGGCGTTGCCCGTGGCGACGAGTCGCGCTGTGAAGTTGGGCGGCATGGTGGCTACCGTCGGTTTCCCTAACATTGGCTTGCAAGGATTCTCGCCCAAGTTTGCGCGGGGAGAAATCGGCTCGCTGTCCGGCCCACAGGATGATGCGCGCTATTTCCAGATCAGCGTGCCGGTGCAGCCCGGCAACTCTGGCGGCGCGTTGGTAGATGAGCACGGCAATGTTGTCGGCGTCGTGTCCGCTACGCTCAGTGCGAAAGCGGCG
>DATHJP010000689.1:0-2056 GCA_035489695.1 Terriglobales bacterium | reverse complement strand
AAAACCACTTCATCCCGGCGACCAGGTTGGCTTTCGGTGTCTCGATCACCAGGTGAAAGTGATTGTTCATCAGACACCAGGCATGCACCTGCCACTCGGTTTTAGACATTCGGGAAACCCCCCGGCTTTGCCGGGGAGACTCCCAGAGTTTGACAGCTCCGGGAGTCAATTGAGAATCCGTGTTTTGAACCGCTCAAGGTCAACAACAGGAGACTCAAGAAATGAACGAATATGAAAGTCTTAACCATACGAAATGGGAATGCAAATACCATGTGGTGTTCATCCCGAAATACCGGCGCAAGGCGCTCTACGGCTCGTTGCGCAGGCACCTGGGCAGCCTGTTCCGAGAGTTGGCGCGCCACAAGGAATGCGAGATTGGGGAGGGGCACCTGATGTTCGATCATGTGCATATGCTGATCTCGATTCCACCCAAATACTCGGTATCGCAGGTGATGGGGTACATGAAGGGCAAGAGCGCCATCCACATTGCGCGGACCTATGGAGGGAAGCGAAGGAACTTCTTGGGCCAACACTTCTGGGCGCGGGGCTATTGGGTCTCGACGGTGGGACACAATGAAGCCGCCGTCCCGCTCTACATCCGAGCGCAAGAGAAGGAAGACCAACGCCTGGATCAGTTGGGACTGTTCGCAGGCCAAAGCCGCTTTTAGCGGCTCCAAGATTAACCCGCTTTGAGCGGGTCACAATTTCAAGCCTCCGGCTTTGCCGGAGGTCGCTGACTGCAGCACTGGCCTAAGGTCTCCAGGAAGCGCGCCCGGTCAGCGTCGTCCCGGAAAATGGGTTCGCGTCGGTCCCCGCGGTTCATCAGGTGGTAAATCGCCCCGGAATATTGCACTCTGAGTTTTCGCGCCACGCCCCATCGCTTACCCCAACCCGCAATTTGTGTCAATGTTTAGGACTGACCCCTTTCAGGACTGACCCCTTTCCAAACCAAGAGCGTCGCTTCGCTCCGGCAACTGTCCGACATCAATCCGAATGAGTGTCCGACTTCATTGGAATGCGTAGCGTTACCGTTGTTTCGCTCGATAATAGCGGTAAGGACGAGTGAGGAACTCGCAATCGATATACTTTGCAGTCGGACCTGCCAGCCTCAAATCCCTCGAGGTCCATTGGTGCAGGTCGAGGTCGTCGCACGTCTCGATGTCGTATTCTTGGTTCGATTCTCCGCGTAATGTGATTTCAGCGCAACCTCCGGCAGCCATCATCTGTATGTCAAGCCGGCAGCCTGTCACAATTACAGGAAAGGAGCAACTCTCGTCGTCATCATCAGGGAAAGGATTGTTGATCGCGGTTATTCCCGCACAGTTGGTGATGTTCCCGGGAACAGTGGAAACGACGGTGAGCTCCATGGCACACTGCGCGCCGCTTTCCATTCGTCCAATTTGCCACGTGACAACTCCGTTCGTGTATTCCCAGGTCCCGCAGTCCGCCTGTGCGCTCACAAAAACAACCGCGGCTGGCAGGTGGTCCGTCACTACGACCCCGACGCCCGCGCACTCCCCGAAATGCTGGGCAAAGAGTGTGTAATTGAACGGTGTGCCCACCAGAACTTGTGCGGCAGGACCAATGTTTGAAACGGCGAGACTGAGGGTTTTGCAGCACTCGGGGGATCCAGTTACCGAAATCTTCACCGAATCCGAAGTGCCCGTGATGTTTTTCGCATCCACAACCTTGGCGGAAAGGGCGTAATCCCGTGGTACCGTTGGTCGCCATTGGATCGTGTACGGAGGATCCGTCACGGTTTCAACGAGTTCCGAATCGGCGTAAAACTCGACCCGTGCAACAGGGTCATCGCTGACAACTTGAGCATTAATTTCTACAATGGAGTTTGGGCAAAACACGCTGAGAGGCTTTGGGGAAGTGATGGAGATTTGAGGCGGCAGATCGACCGCCGCGACCACGACGTTAAACGTCTTCTGGTCGCTCAAAGCTGGGGCCCCGTTGTCCGTCACGCGCACCGTAATGAGGTTGGTGCTCGGGCCTTGCGCTTCAGTCGGCGTCCACGTGATGACGCCACCCGAAGAAACGGCCAGCCCTG
>DATHJP010000688.1:0-16509 GCA_035489695.1 Terriglobales bacterium | reverse complement strand
CATCAAGCCAGCGCTCTTTCTTATGGTTTGCGCGCTCTCGGAGCGGAAGTCTTCGAGATTCCCTTTATCGAGATACGCAAGCCACGCTCGTACAAAGCGCTCGATTCTGCGCTCAATCATATCCGCACCTATGACTGGCTGATTCTTACAAGCGTCAACGGCGTTGATGCTGTATGGCAGCGCCTGAAGACATTGCGTATCGGCAAGAAGGCGCTGCAGCATTTGAAACTCGCGGCAATCGGACCAGCAACGCGGACTGCGATCGAAGAACAGGGAATGAAAGTGGCGGTCATACCCCGGCGATACGTCGCGGAATCAGTTGTTGAAAGTCTGCGTGACCGCGTGAAAGGAAAGCGCGTGCTATTGGCGCGTGCCAGAGTTGCCAGAGACGTTATCCCTCGTGAGTTGCGGAAGTTGGGGGCGGAAGTGGACGTGGTCGAGGCCTATGAAACAGTGGTGCCGCAATCTTCTCGCGTGAGCATCCGAGAACTGCTGACAGATGCAAAGCGGCGTCCGAACTTAATCACGTTTACCAGTTCTTCTACCGTGCGAAATTTTGTGGCGTTGGTAGGAGACGAGCTATGCGGGCGAGGGCGCCCGCACCACACTGGCCCATTTCCCGGCGTCCAGTTCGCGTCGATTGGACCCGTGACTTCAACGACTCTGCGCGAGTTTGAGCTGCCGGTTGATGTTGAAGCGAAGAAATACACGATACCGGGATTGATTGAAGCGATTGAGGCAGCACATCCCCGAAAACGCGGCTAGGTCTATTCGTTTAGCGAGCAACCACAATCCGCAGGCGGTACGTGAGCTTTCAAGAATTCCGCCACACGCTTGTAAGCATCAATCTGATTTTCTACTTTTGCGAAGCCGTGGCCCTCGTTTTCGTACACCTTGTATTCGACTACTCCGCCTCGTTTCTTGATGGCATCCACCACTTGTTGTGATTCAGTCTTCGGACATCGCGGATCGTGTCCACCAGCCAGCAGCAGTAGCGGCGCCTTGACTCGGTCGATGAAGTTGATCGGCGAGCGTTCCTCATACAGCGTTTTATTCTTTACCGGATCGCCCATGGTGGCAAGATCGGACTGCTGTAACACCGGATCCTCGTTTTCGATCTCAGTAGACCAGTTCACGAAAGGCACGATCGGGACTCCGGCGGCCCACACCTCAGGAGCTTTGGTGACGCCCATCATGGTCATGTAGCCTCCGTAGCTGCCGCCCATGAGGATGAGCTTCTTGGGATCGACATAGCCTGTCTGCTTGATCCAGTCCGCGGCAGCGAGGACGTCCTGCAAATCGCCACCACCCATATCGAACAAATTCGCCTGCTGGAACTCTTTTCCGTAGCCGGTCGAACCGCGGTAATTGGGTGCGATCACAATGTAGCCCTGATTAGCCATGTACTGAATAATTCGGCTGAACGAATTTACAGTTTGTGCCGTGGGGCCGCCATGCACGTAGACAATTGCTGGGCTCACGGGTTGGCGTGGCAGGTTATAGGGGACGTAAACCAAAGCCGAGATAGTCCACTTGCCGTCACGGCTGGGATAATGAACCAGGAAAGGCTCAACCATATCTTCCGCGCGAACGCCGGCAACCAAGGCATGCGTAACCTGGCGTGATTTGCCATCGGCCAGCGAATAAATCCAAATATCGTTCGGCGCGTTAGGGCCGTTATGGTAGTAGAGGAGCCGCGAACCGTCGCGCGTGAAGGCAGATTCGGCGCCGCCCACTTGGTTCACGCCTCTCGGCAGCGGCAGGGAAGTCGTCTTTCCGGATGCGATATCGTGCAAATAGATGTCAGTGTTTCCATCTACGTTGGCAGTCCATGTGATCGACTTGCCGTTGGGTGAGAAGTGGCCTCCACTGATTTCCCATTTATCGTGTGTGAGCCATGTGATTTTCTTCGACGCGACGTCAAGTAGACCGACGTTGTCGTAACCGTTGCCGGCATTCGCGGTGATGAGCACTTGCTTAGCGTCTGGAGAGAAGTCGTTGGCACTGTAGAGTTGTTCTCCCTGGTGCGGCGTGAGCAAAGTACTTTTCCCGCTGGCAACCTCGGCCACGAAAATATTCGAATCTGTTCCTTTGGCTTGTTGTTGCGTGTAGACGATCCATTTGCCGTCCCGGGACCAAATCGGACTGAAGTTCAGCTTGTCTTTGGCGGTGCCGGTGGTGAGATGACGAGTCTCGCGCGTCAGCGTGTCGTAGACGTTAATCTCGAAAACTGAAGACGTCTTCGGCTTGACCATGTAAGCCAGATAGCGTCCATCAGGGGACCACGTCGGACTTTCTTCCGCGATCTCGCGGGTGTTGGTTAGGTTCACCACCTGGCCAGTGCTGGGCGAAACCAGGAAAATATCCCACTGCTCGTCCCCGTCGTAGTCGGACATGTAAGCGATCCACTTACCATCCGGCGCCCATGCGGGTGCAGTCTGACGCTGGTCGCTCACCGTCAGTTGCGTGGGCCATCCGCCCTCGGCCGGAACCAGCCATAGATTGTTGCGCCCACTGATATTGGAGATAAATGCGATGGTCCTTCCGTCCGGCGACCATGCCGTGGCCCCGATTGCGCGCGTCATGTAGAGCTTTTCAATGGAGAGGTTCTTCTCGACCTGCGCTTTCGACTTGCTACTGATTTGCTTAGGGTCGGTGACGGCTTGGGAAGCTGGCAGAGTCTGGGTCAGGGCGATCGTGCTCATAGTTATGACGATAGCAAACAGTACAAGAGTGCGCATGGTCGATCATTTGAAATGACAGAAAAGAAAAAGTCCAGCAACCACCGTGCTCAGGGTTTCGCGTTCTTGTGGACTTCTACGGTCGTCCAAGTCTTGTCCGCAGCGTGGCAAATATTCTCCAGCGGACATTCTGCGCACTTAGGCGATCGGGCGATGCACAGTTTGCGACCGTGCCAGATAATCTGGTGGGAAAATAAAGTCCACCGGTCGCGGGGAATAATCTTCATCAAGTCTTGCTCAATCTTCTTGGGATCGTCGTTCCTGGTCAGTTCCAGGCGCCGCGAGATTCGATGTACGTGCGTATCCACCACCACGCCTTCGGCCTTTTTAAACCACGTACCCAATACTACATTCGCTGTTTTCCGCGCTACTCCCGGCAAGGTGAGAAGTTTCTCCATGTCGTCGGGAACTTGGCCCCCGAAATCGCTCATGATTTTCTTGGCCGCGCCCACGACAGACTTTGATTTGTTACGAAAAAAACCAGTGGAGCGGATATCGGGCTCGAGTTGTTCCGGTTTCAAGGCGGCGAAAGCTTCCACGGTCGGGTATTTTTTAAAGATTTCGGGCGTCACCATGTTGACCCGCACGTCCGTGGCTTGTGCGGACAGGATAGTTGCCACCAGCAACTCCCACGCGCTTTTGTGTTGCAGGGCACAGGTGACATCGGGATATTGCTGATCGAGCCTTTTGAGGATTTGCTGAATTCGCTCCGGCGCCAGGGGATTGTAGGCCGTCTTTTTTTCGGCTTTGGATTTCTGCTTCGGCCCTTGGCTGAGGTTGGAAGGGAACTCTGACGCATGTTTGGGTTGACGAGAAGGTCCGCGACTCTGTTGTCCGCGCGAAACAGTACGCGCGCCTTCATGACGACCGGTCTTAGCGGCCTGGCGGGGAACAACGCCGCGAACCATATTCACTTCCTCAAAAATGAACTGTAAATGTTAGCAGATTGACATTTGCGGCGCGGGCCACGACGTAGTTTTGCATCTTCGTCCTTTCATAACCCAACAGCGCAATTGACGCGCGCGACGCCTCCCGGTAGTCTGGAATCGAATCCACGAAATTTAAGGCGCTCCAGTGGCAGTAAAGTCCATCCAACTCGGACAAGTCTGGCGCAACGACAAAGACGGCCAGGATTACCTCGTTACCAAACTCTACAGCGAAGTTTTTTCTCAATTCGCCGTACTCCGCCCCGCTCTGGTGACCGCTCCAGATGCTCCCACGGTTCGCGTCAAAGTGGCGAAGGCCGCCGACGGAGCTTCTCTTCCGGGATACACATTCACCCAGGAAGGCTCGTTCTAACTCTCGTGCTACTCTTGTAAGGTTTTCCAGAAACTGCGACGTATTTCACAAAGAAAATCCTGCGTCTCACATGATCGAGAAAATCCTTGCTGCTATTTTTGTCTTCATTAAATCAGTGATCGGCCTCACTGGGTATGGCGGTATTGCCATTTTGATGGCAATCGAATCGGCGTGTATCCCGCTGCCCTCCGAACTGATCATGCCCTTTGCCGGATATCTGGTGTACGAGGGCAAAATGAATTTGTTCTTGGTTGCGACTGCAGGCGCCATCGGCTGCAACCTTGGATCGCTAGTGGCTTACGAAGTCGGGTACTACGGCGGTCGCCCTCTGGTGGAAAAATACGGAAGGTGGCTCCTGCTAAGCCGACGCGAACTGGATTGGGCCGACCGCTTCTTCGCGCGCTGGGGATACCTCGCCGTGTTCATTGCCCGCCTCCTGCCCGTGGTCCGAACTTTCATCGCACTTCCCGCCGGAGTAGCCCGCATGCCACGCGGACGCTTTCACCTCTACACTTTTCTTGGATCATGGCCCTGGTGCCTGGGACTGGCCTGGCTGGGCATGAAGCTCGGGGAAAACTGGCGTCAACTGGGAAAGTATTTTCATCAATTCGATACGGTGATTGGCGTAGTCCTGCTTGCCGGGATTGTTTGGTTCATCTGGTCGCACTGGCAGAATAGAATGGGCGCGACGCAACAAAGCCCTGAGAACTAAGATCTGATATCTGAGATCTGAAATTCCCCGTGAAGGAGATTCTCTGTGAAATACGTGACATGGCTGCTGATTCCATTCCTTATTAGCACAAGCTTCACCTTCGCCCAGAATGCTCCGAGCGCCGCACAGCCTGCTTTCGTGGTTGAGTACTACTACAAGACCGTGTGGGGGCATGCCGACGAGTTTCTGCGATTATTCAAAAAGAATCACTACCCGCTGCTCAAAAAGCAGGTGGACATGGGCCGCATGCTCAAGGTGTGGATGGACCAGCCTCGCTATCACACCACAGAAGATGGCCGTTGGGATTATCGCGTGACCATCGTCTTCAAGAATGCCACGGTCGCCAACGAAGCTTTCGACGAAGATGCGTTGAAAAAACAACTGTTTCCCGATCAAGAGACGTACGCAAAAGAAGAGCAGAGGCGCTTTGAGATTCTTGACTCGCACTGGGATCTGCCGGTGAAGACGATGGATCTGGAAGGGAAGTAACTAGTCAATCTTCAGCAGGCGAGCCAAGAGTCTCTCGTGCCACTTCCACGGTAAAACGCGCTTGAGCCAGAGTTGGATGTGAGCGTCCGGGCCCACTAGATATCGAAGACGCGGATTAGGATCCTGGGCGAGGCGAGCGATCAGGCGCGCGACTTCGACAGGATCGCGTTTTCGTATTTTCTGGATCACTCCCTTCATTTTTTCTCCGCGCGCACGATTCGGTGAGTTTCCATCCAGAGTGTTCTGCCCGATCAGGACGTTTCGCGTCCAGATATCGGTTTGAAACGATCCGGGTTCGACCAGCACCACTTTGATTCCCAGCGCATTCACTTCCAGGCGCAACGACTCGCTCCAACCTTCCAGCGCAAACTTGGAAGCAGAGTAACTGCTAACCGAGAGCGCACCGTGCAGGCCGCTGATGGACGAAACCATGATGATGTGTCCCGCACGCTGGCGGCGCATGGTGGGGAGCACCGCCTGAGTGAGCGCCACTTGGCCAAAAAAATTGGTTTCGAATTGCAGACGAATTTCGTCCAGCTTCATATCTTCAGCGAAGCCCGCAACTGCGAAGCCGGCATTGTTGACCAGCACATCGATGCGGCCATAATCACCCACCACCTGTTGGACGAAATCCGGCATAGCATCGAAATCCGTCACATCGAGGCGACGTATATCGAGTCGTCCAGTGATCTGCTCTGACGCCGCGGCCTCATCGAGTCGGGCTCGACGTTCGAGGTCGCGCATTGTGGCCACCACCTTGAATCCGTTCTTGGCCAGCTCGATTGCGGTCAACAGGCCGATGCCGCTGGATGAGCCGGTGACGATAGCGATCTTGTCTGGCATGGGTTTAAAAGGTGGGATCTTTTGTATCATCGCACTTCGCGATTCACAACGGGCTCTCACCCTTTCAGCGATGGTGCGGTTGCAAATCTGCTCTCGATACGAGAACATAACCGTTTGCCTTACATCCCCAGTTCTCATAAGGAAGCAGCCACAACTATGGCCAAGCGGGAGCAGCGCGCGAAAATACAGCACTCGAAAACGAAGACTGAAACAAGAGCAGAGAGCGTCAATGGCGGCGAATTGCAGCCGCCGAAAGGCAAGCTCGGTGTAATGCTTCCCGGCATGGGCGCCGTGGCAACCACGTTTGTGGCCGGCGTTGAGGCAATCCGCAAAGGACTGGCCGCGCCGATTGGCTCGCTCACGCAAATGGGAACCGTCCGACTGGGGAAGCGCACCGAGAGCCGCGCTCCACAAGTAAAGGAATTTGTGCCGCTGGCCGGACTGGACGATTTGGTTTTCACCGGCTGGGACATCTTCGAAGACGACATGTACGCCGCCGCCATGAATGCCGGAGTCCTGGAGCGGGAACTTCTGAAGCAGGTGAAACCCTTTCTTAATTCAGTAAAGCCGCGCAAAGCGGTGTTCGATCACAATTACGTAAAGAATATCGACGGCCCAAACGTCAAAAAGGGCAAGAACAAGATGGATCTGGCCGAGCAGTTGCGATCTGATATCCGCGATTTTAAAAAGACCTCAGGCGCAACCCGGTTGGTCACCGTCTGGTGCGGATCAACCGAAGTGTTCTTGCAGCCGAGTGAAATTCACCAGACCGTCAAAGCCTTCGAGAAGGCGTTGACACAGAATGACGAGAACATCGCCCCGTCGATGATTTATGCCTACGCGTCCCTCATGGAGGGCGTGCCATTCGCCAATGGAGCTCCCAACCTGACGGTGGATATCCCCGTCATGCACGAGCTCTCCCGTAAAAACAATGCTCCCATCTGCGGCAAGGATTTCAAAACTGGGCAGACGCTCATCAAGACCATCCTTGCGCCCGGGCTGAAAGCGCGCATGATAGGGCTGGCCGGTTGGTTCTCCACCAACATTCTGGGGAATCGCGATGGCGAGGTGCTGGATGATCCAGGGTCGTTCAAGACTAAGGAAGAATCCAAGCTTTCGGTGCTGGAGCACATCCTGCAACCGGAACTTTATCCCGATCTTTACGGTAAGTTCTATCACAAGGTAAGGATTAACTATTATCCTCCCCGTGGTGATAATAAAGAGGGTTGGGATAACATCGATATATTCGGATGGTTGGGCTATCCGATGCAGATCAAGGTCGATTTCCTGTGCCGCGATTCGATTCTGGCGGCTCCCATCGTTTTAGATCTAGTGCTCTTTCTTGATCTGGCCCAGCGCAGCACGCAGTTGCGCGGAATCGGAATTCAGGAGTGGTTAAGTTTTTATTTCAAGTCACCCATGACCGCGCCTGGACTTTATCCCGAGCACGACCTGTTCATCCAGTCCATGAAGCTGAAGAACACACTGAGACACTTGAAAGGCGAAGAACTGATCACGCACTTGGGGCTGGAGTACTACGACTGATTGTGTGATGTGGTGTGGCGCGGGCGCCCCCACCCACGTGATGGCGATGAAATGTCGCTTGCGCCTCCGACAGGCCCGTCTTACCAGTGCCTGTCAGCGGGACCAGGAATAGGTCGCCTTCACCGCAAGTTTCTGCTGACGCACTTGCATCGGATTGCCTGCCACCAGACTCTGGAACCGGCTGCCAGCGTTGTAAATGACATAAAGATCGCTGTCAGGATGGAAGGTATAGCGCACTCGGAAGTTGGCGCTCACGGCCTGCGTCTGCGCGGTATCCGACTGGACGAAAGTGGTTGCGTTCAGAAATCGATTGAAGGCGTAGCTCACCTGCACTCCGGCGAGATCAATGTCAAAATTTCCTTGCGGTAATCGGAATGAATTCAGAGTGTCGTTAACCGCAAGCGTGAGATGCGGGTTAGGCCGGTACTGAGCGGTTACAGTCGCGCTGTTCAAGTGTCCGGTGTAGTAACCGCCCCACTGTTCTGAAAAGTTGAATGTCAGGCGATGGCTGCCGGCCGAAGTATATGCCAACTGGTAAGAAGTAAACCGGTAGCTGCCGGGCGGGATGGAAATATTCTTATACAGATTCAAGGGCTGGCCGAGAAATTGGTAAACAACGTCATACGGGTTCGAGTCTATTTCCGCGCTGCTATTGAATAGGACCTGGATACCAGGCGTCCACTCTTTGTAAATGAGTTTCCCGTCGGTATTCGGATCGTGCCCCGCAAAGACGCCCAGATGCAGTTCCCGAATATTCAGAATGTGAGGACGCGGGGTGAAATTAAACTGAACGATAGTTGGCTGGTCATCGATCCGGGTCACGAATCCGATTTCCGGGTTGAAATTCTTCTCGGTGACGCCGTGGCCCGCATAAATATTGAACCAGTTATTGGCATAAGTAAGCCGTCCGCCCAGGGCAGCATTGTCGCCGTGTAGGCCCGAGGTCCAGGTTTTGGCGTAGTACCCTCGCAAATTCAGATTGCCGAAAAGAACAAATTTGGCGTCGACTCCGCCCGAACGATTGTAAGGATCGAATGGGTTACCCGACTCCTTGTCGGTTGCGATGAATCCAATGTAAGAACCGGGAGTGAGCGGGCGCTTCACTCGCACGATGGCGTAGTTGCCATATGGGTTCACGCCTTCCGCGCGGGTTCTCACATCCATGACGCCCAGATCAAGACCAGCGGCGTGTCCTGCTATCTTGCCGCCGGCATCGATCGGAACTTCTTCGCCCGTGACCGGGTCGATGCCAATCTGCCGAGTGAAAAACAACAAATCTTGGTTCCACAGGGGGAAAATGAATACATCGGAATCCTCCAGAAAGAAGCGCCGCTTTTCCGGAACGAAGATAGGATTTGGAGTTAAATTGAACTGTTGCTGATCCACATCCGCGTCAGAGAAATCGGTATTGATCGTGCCCGCCGCGATCAGGTTGCTGGCGACGCCGTACTTGATGTCTCCGCCGCCGCTGTGAAGTGCGCTCCAAGACTGGCCAGAAAAAGCCTGTGCGCCTCCAATGGCATAAGGTTTGATTACCAGCAGGTGGTGACTTTCAATCTGCTTTAGCCCCTGAAGGCGTCCAGCCTGGGAGACACGCCAGAAGCCGAAAATATGCCGGTAGCCGGACCAAACATCTTCTTCATTCTTGCGGCGGATGAAGCGGCGGAAGTTAAGCCCCCAGCTTACTTCCGAGCCTCCCCGAAAATTTAGGGTGTTGAACGGGATGGAAACCGTCGCGGTCCAGCCATCGCTGGTAATCTTCGCTGCAGATGTCCAAAGTCCATCCCAGCTGGGGTCCACAATCGAGTCATTCTGCGCAGGCTGCTCTTCGATGATTTCGCCATCGCGCTGTGTGCCTAATGGATTCACCTCGAAGATGTAGCCGTTCCTGTGGCTCAGCGTGGGATCGATCATGATGGCAAAGTTATCGTCCAGATCCATGGATAGATCTCGACGCAACTGCGTGGCAACAATCTCGGCAGGAGCCCGGTCATAACAGTGGATGCCAAAGTAAATGTGGCGGGCGTCGTAGAGTATGCGAACTTCGGTTTTTTCCGTGGGGGGAGCGGTCTCAAGCGGCTCACGCTGACGAAAATCATCGATCAGTGGGGCACTTTGCCAAATAGGGTCTTCAAGAGTTCCGTCCAACCGCGGGGAACGCTCTACCCGGGCTGCGCCTGCCACTCTTCCACTGGAGCTTGGAACTTCGACCTGCGCGCCTAGAAGTGCGGTGCTGGCAAGAATGCTAACCAGAAGTGATGTCAAATTACGCAGTGAATGCCGTCCCCAGGCCATTCTGCTTATATAGACGTACTGACTCAACCTTGGTTTTCAGGACGTGTCATTTTCTGCGACGGCCTGGCTCCTCCCCTGGATTGTTTGGCAAAAACGATTCAGGCCGATAAGACGTGTAATCACTTAGAGAATCGCATTCACGATTGTGAGTGAACGTTTTTTCTGTACTCGTCGAACTTCTCCAGAAACCGATCGATATCTTTCCTCAGAAGATAGTAAGGAGTAGACAGGCGCAGCTTGGATGGCTCCCCGCCACGGATACGGATCTTGTGCGTCTTCCACAACCAGTTCTCCAACTCCATACGCTGGATCGAAGGCACATTCACCGTCACAATGGCGCAGCGCAGCGATGGATCGGGTGAAGTCCAGGACTCCGCGCCACGTTTCACCATCTCTCCGAGAATGTAGTCTGCCTGCAGGCGATGGCGCTTCTCGATGCGCTCCATACCAATCTTGCTAGCCAGATCGATCGCCGCACGCAGGCCCCAGAGCGACGGGACGTTCGAAGAACCGATGCGCTGGAATCGTTCGGCACGCAGCTTGGGCTCCTCCCACCCTTCGGTGGCGATGGTGTTCCAAAGACGATCGATCACTTCATCACGCACATAAAGGAAACCGGAGCCCTTGGGTGCCTGCAACCATTTGTGCGGGCTGGAAGAGTAGAGATCGCATCCCAGATCGTGCACGTTGAGGCGCATCATGCCGGTCACGTGAGCGCCGTCCACGGCCGAGAGAATGCCCTTGGTGCGAGCGAGGGCGCAGATTTCCTTGGCAGGCAGAACCACACCCGTAACCGTCGTGATATGGCTGAAGAAGATGACCCGGGTTCGGGTAGTGATGGCGTCGTTAAATAGTTTCAATACCTGAGCCGAATTTTGTACGGGCTTGGGCAGCGTGATTTTCTTCACTACCACTCCGTAACGCTTGGCTCTGAGATTCCAGGGCTGCTCGCCGCCGGGATGCTCCTGGTCCGTCATCAACACTTCATCGCCTGGTTTCATGTCGATTCCGTTGGCGATATAGCTGTTGGCTTCCGTGGCGTTTCGTAACAGCGCAATTTCGTCGCGCTTGCAACCTACAAACTCAGCCAATGGATCACGAAATTCGTTCCATGCAGCATAGCCCCAGATGGGATAATCTTCCGGATCCTGCTGATCCAGTTTTTCGGTCTGGTTGTAGCCATCAAAGATTGCGCGCAACACAGGAGCGGGGCTGCTCCCAACGGTGCCGTTGTTCAAATAGATTTCGTCCGCGGGAATAAGAAATTGCTTGCGCAGTTCAGACCAATAAGCTTCTTCATTTTTTTGGTAAAGATCGGGTTCTGGAAGTGAGGAAGGAGCTTTCTCGAGTTGCGCGAACAGGTTATTGCCAAGGGCGAGGCTGGCAGCGAGTCCGGTGGCAGAGGAAAGAAAATGGCGACGATCGAGCAAAAGGCACCTCCTGACAGCAGGAAGGCGTCATGTTACGACTGCGAAGCCAAGCTAGCAAGGCCGGGGTCCAGGGAAGCTGAATGTGGGTGTTAGGCGAGGGAGCGCATCTCAGCTCGGTAACGGTTACGAGCCTGATGTTTCTCTTAGCCGGGTGAATTAGGAGAGCCATGCATAAATTGCTGGTAGTGTTCGTCCTGCCCATTCTCGGGCTCGGATTTGCCTCGGCCGCAGTCTCCCGAACCATCGACACCGAGAACTCCGTTATGACCGTGCGGGTGTTGAAGGCGGGATTGTTCTCCGGGTTCGCGCATGATCACCAGATCAGCGCTCCCATTCAGGAAGGATCGTTTGATCCGGCCAACCCGTCCGTGCAACTGAGAGTGGACGCGCGCAAACTGCGAGTGGTGGATAAGGATGTCTCGGACAAAGACCGCGGAGAAATTCAGCAAACCATGCTGGGCCCCAAGGTGCTGGACACCGAGAGATTCGCCGAAATCCGCTTTCGTTCCACGAGAGTTGAACGCATCACTGACCGCAAGTGGCTCGTCCATGGAGAGCTCAACCTGCACGGCCAAACTCAGCCGGTGAACGTGGACGTTACCGAGCAGAATGGGCACTATCGGGGCATTGCGGAGTTGAAACAGAAAGACTTTGGAATCAATCCCATCAGCCTGGGCGGCGGCACGGTCAAAGTGAAAAACGAGCTGCGGGTTGAGTTTGACATTGTGGGCAGGTAGCCTTCCGAGTATGTCAAAAGCGGGTCATTTCCACACCACAGGTAACCTTGTGGCCCGCTCCGGCGTCCAACTCACTAGTGAAATCCAAGGAAGTACTGTCTCCAACCGGGCGTATAATCGGATAAGGGAGTAGGCCATGAAGCTTCGTTTTTCAGTGTTGACGGCCGCGCTGCTGACCTTCAGCTATGCGGCTCCATGGAGTTTTTCGCAGGACCAGAGTACGCCCAGCCCAAGCGCATCGGGGACCTCGGCGCCGACCGATCAGAGCACGCCCAGCCCAAGCGCTTCGGGGACGTCAGCGTCGACCGATCAGGGCACGCCAGCGACAACCCCAACGGTTACGCCTGCTGATCCTGATAAGGTCAAGCATGATGGCGGAAAGAAGGACGTGGACGCCATCGGGAATCGCAAAATGGGCGCCCGGGGAATGGGTAACTGGTATTCCATCGAAAGCGAGATCCGCATGGGTAAGGAGTATGCCCAGCAGGTGGAGGCCAGCGTAAAGCTGGTCCAGGATCCTGTAATTACGGAATACGTAAATCGTATTGGGCAGAACCTGGTGCGCAATTCAGATGCGCAGGTACCGTTCACCATCAAGGTGATTGATTCGGACGAAATCAATGCTATGGCGCTGCCGGGCGGGTTCTTTTATGTGAACTCGGGCTTGATTCTGGCTGCGGACGAGGAAGCGGAACTGGCCGGGGTTATGGCCCACGAGATCGCGCACGTTGCTGCGCGCCACGCCATGCGGGGCATGACGCGTTCCAACTGGGCGAATATTGGCACCATCCCCCTGATTTTCGTCGGTGGCGGTATCGGATACGCGGTACGCTCGGCAGCCGGAATTGGTCTGCCGCTGACCTTCCTTACCTTCTCGCGCGGATTCGAAGCGGAAGCCGATTATCTCGGTCTACAGTACATGTACAAGACGGGATACGATCCGCAGGCTTTTATCAGCTTCTTTGAAAAGGTGCAGGCACAGGAGAAGAAGAAACCAGGAACGCTGGCGAAGGCATTTGCAACCCACCCTCAGACGCCTGATCGTATCTCCAGATCGCAGGAAGAAATTTCTCAGATACTGCCGGCAAGACCCGAATATACCGTCACGACCTCGGAGTTCGACCAGGTGAAAGCGCGCCTGGCGGCACTGGAAAATCGTCGCAAGATTGTGGACGAGAAGGACTCAGGAAAACCGAGTCTGCGCCGGACTTCATCCACTGACAAGACCAGCAAGGATGACAAGAAAGATGACGATCGTCCGACACTCAAACGCAGAGACGACAACAACAATAACTAAGTTCCCAGTAAATAAAGAAGCCGCGGATTAACCGCGGCTTTTTCGCGTGTGTAGAAAACGCGATCTGATGCTTACGCGGCCTCTTTTGTGGCCAGCGACCGCACGCGATGCCGGTCCTGCGTGGGCGACGTGAGCAACTTCATTGTCTTCCAGTCGTAGGCAAATTCCTTTCCACAATCCAGACACACGACATAAGTCCCGGTGAGGGAAGCCGCCTGGCTGCGGCGAGAACCTGGACGAATCGTAATGGGAAAACTGTAATGAGAATGCCAACAACCGAATACGGCGTCGAACAACTTTGCGATCATGAATCCTCCCCGACAGCACCCGGGCTCTAACTGGCCCCTTTTCCTGGGACTTCAAAAGCAGCGCGCATTCCGAAATCCAGCTACTTAGATTCAGCTCTGGCCAAAAAGGTTCGATCTGGCTCTTGGAAGCCGGAAGGCGCGTGCCGCAGTTGTGCGGAAAGGCTAAGAAATAATCAGCTTAGAGGGAATTGCCGGGGATCAGGCTTCCTGGGGGCCTGACTTCTTATGCGCATGGCACTTGGCAACGATGGCGGTACGGAGGCGCGTTCGGAGGTCGTCAGGAAGTTCGTAAAGCTGGGAGTCGCGGTAGATTTCGATGGTTTTCTTGGTGGTGTCACAAACCACAAAACAGTTGTGGCACCAGGATAAATGGTCTTCCAATTCAGCCTTGGTACGGTCGTCGATGACGCCGTCCAGATAATTGGTCAGCTCTTGCAGAAACTCAGAGCATTTCACTGTATGCCATCTCCACTCTCATGTTTCTGGGCGCCATTTCCACCGTCGCGTCTCTGGAAGTACCGGCTCAAACGTTCTCGTAGTTGCAACCGAGCCCGCAACAAGCGGGACTTAACTGCTGGAATGCTCAGGTCGAGCGCATCAGCAGTTTCTTCAGTCGAGAGACCTTCAACGTCCCTCAACACAAACACCGTACGAAACCCAGGGGGAAGGCCTTGGATCGTCTTGCTTAAAATTTCACGCAACTCCGCCTGGCTATACTGCTGCTCAGGATTAGGACTCCAGTCCGCGACTTCGCGCGGCACGGAATCTTCTTCGGTCTTAACCTCTTCGTCCAGCGAAACCGTACGTTCGGGCCGCCGACGGCGCAACTTCATCAGCGCTTCGTTGACCGCGATCCGCACCAGCCAGGTATAAAACTTTGACTGGCCCTGGAACTGTGCCAGGTTGCTGTACGCTTTCAGGAACGCGTCCTGAACTACGTCTTCCGCGTCTTCGCGGTTTTGCGTAATATGTTGTGCAATCCGAAAAACGTTCCGATCGTAACGCCGGACCAGTTCTTCAAACGCACTAACGTCACCGCTTTTGGCCGCCTGAACTAACGTCAGCTCATCACTGACGGGCTCATCTACTTTGGTTTGGATGGCGCTCATGGTCCTTCCGATGCAACAATTTTAGCTGCGCGGCCGAGACAGAAATGCTATTTTACTTGGTAAACCCGGCCTTTAGCTTACCTCTTTTGACGTATTCAGACTTGGCTGGTTTACGATAAATTCCCGAGGGGTGGAACAATCCCGGTAGAACACGTCCTTACGTGACCCAGAATCCCGGCCAAATGGTCATATAATTGGATTTAAACCAGCATGACAGGGCGAAAAACCGCATCCGGCGGCACAGCTACGACCATGGCAGAACGAAACGCGATTGAGCAAATCGTCGAGAGAGTCGTGTCTCAGATTCTGGAGAGCCATGTTCCGCAACTACGCGTAGACCTGGTCCGGCGGGTCCTGGAAGAGCTCCAGCCCCACTTGGGACAGACATCCCGTGCACAATCAGCAGAAAACAGCCCGGCTAACCTGCTAAAGGCGATCTCGGCAATCCACGCTGGTACCACGCAAAAGGAAATTCTCCGTACGCTGCTGGACAATACTGTCCGCTACAGCGGGCGAGTCGCGCTCTTCGTAGTCAGAGGCGGCGCCGCTATCGGCTGGCAAGGACGCGGCTTTGAGAATAATGACGACCTCAAAGACTTTGCTCTGGATCTGAACACCGGAGTGGCCGCCCGGGCTATGCAGTCGCGAATGGCTTTTGCGGGCACCTCAGCAGAAATAGATCCTCAACTGATCGCTCAGTTTGGCAGTCCCAGCGATGATCAGGTACTGATTCTTCCGCTCTTGCTGAAGGACAAAGTTGCAGCACTGGTCTATGCCGATTCTGGCGACGCCAGTGGAAAGATGGATGCAGCCGCCTTGGAAGTGTTGGTAACCGCAACCAGCGCTTGGTTGGAAGTCGCATCATTGCGCAAACAGGGACCGAAGGATGGTGCGGGAGAGGCAGGGGGCGAGCGGCCCGAGGCGAGCTTCCCGGTGCAGACTGTGTCCTCATTTTCCGATCCCTTCGCGGGTCACGCACCCAAGCATGTGGCCGCAACGCCGCAACGGTCTGACGCTACCGCAGTCGCCGAATCAGAGCCGGTGGTTTCTGCTGGTGCAGCGGCTGCGCCAGCGCCCGCCACCGATGATTTTGCGCAATTGCCGCCCGCGGAAGCCGATATCCACCGCAAGGCGCAACGCTTTGCTCGTCTGCTGGTAGACGAAATAAAGCTCTACAACCAGGCCAAAGTAACCGAGGGACGAAAAAACAAAGACCTTTACGACCGGCTCAAGGATGAAATCGAGAAAAGCCGTGCCACCTATCAGAAGCGCTACGGTACAACCGTGGCCGCTGGAGCAGATTACTTCAGCCAGGAAATCGTTCGCAGCCTGGCCGGAGACGATGGTTCACTCATGGGCGCCAATTTTCGGCGATAATTGAAAACAGTGGTTCTTAATCGTCGGCAATTGGGTGTGGTGCTGCTCTCCGTTCTGGTCTTGCCAGTGTGGCGCAGCAATTTGCTATCTGCGGCCCCGCCATCTGCTGCTCAGTCTTCCGCCAAAAAACCTCAGTCCACTCCTAAGAAGAAAAGCGTTAAGAAGCCCAGCGCTAAAAAGCGCAACCGTTCCTCTCCGCGTTTGCGCCGGATGCACCAGGCCTTTGTGGCCTCTTCCAGCCTGAAGCCCATGGCTCGTCAGCTTCTGCAGGATCGGACTCCTGCTGCCTACGCAGGAGTCGAATCCTATGCCCGCAATCACGCGAAA
>DATHJP010000687.1:0-5641 GCA_035489695.1 Terriglobales bacterium | reverse complement strand
CTCCGGACCGCGCGATCGAACTGTTTCGCGAGGGAATGAAATACGATCCAGACAACGTCGATCTTTATCTCGGGTTGGAAGAAGCCATGGATAAAGCAGGCCGGCCGCCCCGGGAGAGAGCTCGTGCTCTCCAGAGCTTTCCAAAGTTGCAATCAGCTCCTGCGGCGCTGGTGTTTCGCCTGGTACAAGTGTTGGGCGAAGCGGGAGAGTTCGGTCAAGCGGAGCGTCAGCTCGCGAATCGATTCTTCCCGCGTGAAGAAGGTGCGGCCAGTGTCCGCCAGATTTATGTCGCGCTGAGGCTGGCCCGCGCGAAGTCTCTGGCTGCGCATGGGCAGTGCAGCGCCGCGCTGGACACTGTGCACCACGCGGGCGATCCGGTGGCAACTTTGCCTTTTACCGCCAGGGGGCTCGGCCCATTCCTGGCGTCTGGAGTCTCAAAACAAACGGTGAGCGAAATCCAGGCTGTCTGCAGGTAACCTATTTACCACCTTCCATCGCTGCGACCGAGGTCGTGTCGCGCACCACCAGTTCGGGTTCCACCGTAATTTGCCTGGTATTGAGATCGGCTGGTTTGCGAATATGACGTAACAACGTCTCCGCCGCAATCTTGCCCATCTTTCGCAGAGGTTGCCGCACCGTGGTCAGCCTGGGATTCTGAAAAGCGGCGCTCTGAATGTCATCAAATCCCACCACTGAAACATCGTTGGGAACGTGTAACCCGGCCTCTCGCAGAGCCAGGATCGCGCCTATGGCGGAGATGTCATTGAACGCAAAAAGCGCACTGAACGGCTCACGGGATGCCAAAAGTCGCTTGGTGACCTTGTATCCCAGTTGGGGTGAGGACGAATCGCCTTCCAGCTGCACGGTCAATTTCGGACACACCGAAAGCTGCAACCGCTTGGCCATTTCCGCAATCGCGTTCCAGCGTACCTCAGTGTCGGAACTGAATTCCTGGCCCTTGATAAAAGCAATTTTGCGATGTTTGAGCTGGACCAGATGCTTTAGTGCAATCTCCGCCGCACGTTGATGGTCGAGGATAATGTTAGTAACGCCCTTGACTTCATTATGGCCGGAGACGGTTACAACCGGAACCGACAGATCATGGTGCCACGGCGTGTCTACCGCAATAAGGCCATCGACCGAGCGAGCAAGGAATAACTGAGGATATTCGTCGATCAAATCCGCCCGATGACGGTGACTGGCGACAAAATAAAAGTAGCCCTCCTGCAGAAGATGGTCTTCGATGCCGCTCAGGACCAGGGCGGCGTATCCCTCGCTGACTTCCGGCACCATGACTCCGATAGTGAAACTGCGCTGGGTGCGCAAAGACCGGGCAAAAAAATTTGGACGGTAATTGAACTTGCGCGCGGCTGCAAAGATGCGTTCCTTGGTTTCCTGCGGGATGGAGTCTGCGACCGCCGAGCGATTGATGACCAGCGAGACGGTAGCGGGCGAAAGTCCAAGATAATCCGCCAGCTTTTTCTGGCTCATGGACGGGCGCCTGCCGTCGCGTCGCGAGCCCTCTTTTGAAGCGATCTTCTTCTTTCGCGGCACCGTGCGCAGTCTCGCACAATGCTGAGTGTAGAGCAAGAGATTTGAATGTTAAACCATAGCTTTAACAATCATTAATAAATAACACATTGCGTTGTATTTTATAGCTACATAAAAGCGATGGTGGAAGCTCGATATTCGGTTAGCGCCGCTAAGAGTGCTAATCCGACTGAAATCCGGCTTTCAGCATCGCGGCTTTGGCCTCAGGATTCTTCATGAATGTCTGCCACACGAATCCGGTGCGATGATTCTCTGCCATCAACATAGTGATTCCCAGATCGATTCCAAGCACATCGGGGTCATACCAGTTCGTAAGAGGGTTGAAGGCATCGACAAAGCCATACCGCTGCCAAACCTTGCCGCCGAAGCGGGCGCGCATGGTGCGCTGCACACGCATGCAATCATCAAACAGGAAGGGTAGAGAACCGCCGGTCGCGCACGGCACCACACTTCCATCAATCGGCCCCTGCGGCGGAGGGCCGCCCCAAGCGGTATAGCCATTCACATAATCGGACGCCGATATTCCCCACAGGTCTTCGCTGTAATCCGGAAAACGGTCGTGAAGCGACAGGCAAAAAAGTTTGTGAGCCTTTGTCGCCTTTACCGAATTGTCGAAGTAATTGGTGTAAGCATCATGCTTGCCGCGAAAATCGAACCAGGCATGAGAATACTGATGCGTAAATATAGGATCGTTGCCGGAAATGTAATTGATCCCCTGATAGCTGATCTTAGGCCTACTCCAGGCTCGCCACGTGTCCGCCGATACCGGATAGGTCGGCGAGCCAATCGCAAGCAGATAGATCATCATCAGTTCACAGTAGTGCTCCCAGCGCGCGTCCAGGAAGCCAGAATCCGGCTTCCAGCCCATGGACAGTGTCGAACCGCCATTCAACATCCACGGCCAATCTACGCGTTCATAGATCTTCGTCGCCAGGTCCTTGATTTCTTGGTCAGCAAAGTACTGCCGCGCCGTGAGAACACCGCAGAGCAGAAGGGAACTGTCTATCGAAGACAACTCGCACTTCTCCCAGCGCTGGCCGCTGTTCATGTCGACGAAGTGATAGAAGAAGCCGTGCTGGTGCGGCATTTGTTTTAGGACGAAACGCAAGGTATTTCCGACACGTTTCACAATGTCCACAGATTTTCCGTAGCCGCGCTGATCAGCAATACAGAGACCGGAGAGGCCGAAGCCGGTGGCTGCGATGCTCGACATCAAACGCGAGTCGTTACCCTTCGCGAGCGCGCGATCTTTTACCTGACCCGTGACCGGGCTGGCCTCATTCCAAAAGAAGTCAAAAGCGGCGCGCTGGATTTCATCCAGGAGTTGATCATCAGTGCCTTGGTAGGGTGATCCCAGATCTGAACCAGTGGGAGAATTAGTCTTTTCAAGATTCCAAAGCGCCAGCAGCGGTGAACCGAGCAGGCCAATTCCGCATTTGCGGATCATTTCTCTTCGGGTGGTGCGACCGTAGAAAGCCATAGTGGGCGTCGAAAGTTCCGTCCTATTTTAGTTCACTCCGAACGTTGTATAACGCAAAAGGGACGTCTCAGCTGGTGCATCCGGTCAGGAATCTTTCGCAACACCGCCTCCAAAGCCTGAGGTCTGCGACCTCAAACCTGATACCCGCTGAAGCGCTCGCTATGCTAATGTTTTGACAAAGGATTTAATCTTCCTCTTTGGATAGTTGAAATATGGCAGCAGAACCTGCGCCGCAGGCCGCTTCGACACGTAGGCGGAAGTTTTTTCCCACGCTAGTTGCCGGAATTTTGCTTGGCGCAGTTGCCATTGCAATCATCTCCAAGTACTCCGGCCTGGGACCATGGGGCCAATTCTGGTCCGCCCTGCTGGGAAGCGATCATTACGGCCTAAGTCAGCCCACAGTGGTTAACCGCATTCAACGACTTCAGCGTTTGGAAACCGTCGTATACACCATGGACAAAATTGTGACCGGCGAGCACGAAAATCCTTTCTTGCCAAACTTCCTCGCCGGGGACCGCATCCTGCTGCTGGTGCATGGTGAAGCTGTTGCCGGGATCGATTTCGGAAATCTAAAGTCTGGCGACGTGTCGATCCAGGGAAAGAACATCCGGTTGCGACTCCCCCAACCGCAGCTTTTCAGTACGCGGCTGGATAGCGACAAAACTCGTGTGTACTCACGGCAAACCGGATTGCTGGTGCCGGTGGACCCGGATCTCGAAAGCCACGTCCGCCAGGAAGCCGAGCACCAGCTTCAAGAAGCGGCGCTCCAGGATGGAATACTGCAGACCGCACAGCTGAATGCACGTTCTACGATCACCAGTCTGTTGACCGGCCTTGGATTCGAGAAAATCGATTTCAACTAGGGATCAGCAAATATTTCATACAGGTGACTGATTCCACTTATTCTCACTGCTCAGCCCCGCGGCCCGGTACAGTAAAGCCTAAACCAAACTACTGCCACGCCAGTATTGTTGCCATCCCCCACGTTTTTTCTAATTGCAAGTTGCGCGTCGCTGTCTACATTTAGGAGGTATCACATGCTGTTCAGGAATAGTTTGCTTTTGCTTACGATCGTCTTGACGGTAGCGGTGGCCTATGGCAGCGCCGCGCCCCAAGCAGGACAAGACATCCGGATCACCAACGGTCCAGTCATTGAAGAAGCAACCAGCAACGCGGCGGTCATTGCCTGGTCTACCGACGTGCCCTCTAGTTCTCGCGTTTGGTACGGAGCCGAAAAGAACAATCTCACCCATTCGGCGGAGGCGCCTGATAACGGCTCGAAAACCCACCGGGTTCGGATTGACAATCTGAAGCCCAACACGACCTATTACTTTCAGGTCGAATCGTCCCAGCGCCAGGGCAATCGTGGCGAAGCTGAGAGCGCAGGCGTGCGCAGCTTCAGAACCACGGCCTCAGGCGTCCAGCCCGTGCGCAACCAGAATGCTCAACTCGTGGAAAATGATCGGCAGGCTGGTGATGTGGAAGGTGGAAAGGTGAGAATCACTAACGGTCCTGTGATCGAAGAAGCAGACAGCAACCATGCGCAGATTGCGTGGTCCACCAATATCAAGGGCAGCACGCGTGTGACCTATGGCACGGACATGGGAAACCTGGGTCAGTTAGCTGAGACGCCCTGGGGCGTCGGTGGTCTAACTCATCGGGTTCAGCTAAAGAATCTCAAGCCGGGCACGACGTACTTCTTTCAGGTTGAAACCGGTCAGGCCGCAGGTTCCGAAGTTGAGAGCCACACCTTCAGCTTCCGTACACCGAACGCCGGAGAAGCAGCACTCCACCACCAGCAACCGCAGCAAGTCCGCTAGTTGGTTGAAGAAGTCCGATCGGGGCGATCTTCGGTCACGCAAGATTCGCCCCACGTTTTTTCTGGAAGCATGTCCAAAAATAACCGGGGGGTACCCCAGGGGGTACCCCCACCTTTGCTGTTAGCGGGAGGCGCGACACTGGGCAGCGGATCTGTCTGCCCCTCGAAACGAACCTGGAACCACAACCGTTCTCACGTCCCTTCGAAGTAAGTCTACTGTAGAATTACTAATACGAATTGTTGGCCAGCATGACGATGTTCGTAAGGAGAATTAATGCCAGTTGACCTATTAGCCCTTTATGGCGGCCCAGATCAGGTAATGACCGTAACTTCGGGTCTGGCCAGTCTGCTCGGTCTGTTGTTGATTTTTTGGAATAAGCTAGTCGCCACGTTCTTCCGCATTGTCAGAATCTTTCGCCCCGCCGCCCACTCTGATCCCGCGGACGGTTCAAAGAACGCTCCCAAAGACACTCCGTAGTCCAGGTCAGTTTCTTGCCAAAAAAAGTAATCGTCATCGGTTTGGACGGACTCGAACCCAGCATTGTGGAAAGCATGTTGGGACGCGGAGAACTTCCGAATCTGGCAAAGATTCGCAAGGCCGGCAGCTATTCGCGTCTAAAAACGACTTATCCGGCGCAGACACCGGTAGCGTGGTCATCATTTGTTACCGGAACCAATCCAGGCGGACACGGAATTTTCGATTTCATCAGTCGCAATCCTAATACCTACCAGCCCGATATCGCCCTGAGCCACTTCGAGCCTCCGAAAAATATTCTGGCTCAACCCCGCGT
>DATHJP010000686.1:0-3585 GCA_035489695.1 Terriglobales bacterium | reverse complement strand
GAAGGCCGACATTTGTGGCGGAGGTTATGGATGCAGCGCTGCTTCATGGAAGTGTCCTCGGCAATGATTCTCGCATTACAACAGGCTCTATGAAACTTAGCAATCCCTTTCTCGCGAATGATGAACATTGGGGCCATCGCCCCGGGCACCGGGTGATCCATCTCATTGCTGCGGGCCAGAATGGCCGGATTCCGGAACGCCGTTTAAGTTGCGCAGCAGTGCGTACGGAGGAGACGGCGAGATAGACTGCAGGGTGCCTTTTGGGGTGCTTGCCCGCAAGGGCACGTCTCAACCTGCAGTTCTGTTTTCCCGGCAGAGCGGAGCGACGACGGCGCTTTGGCTTTGGGCCAACCCTGGCGCCGCTATCAAAAGCGGAGTCGCGCTTCGCTTGCCTCCGCACTCCAAACCGCAGTCGGCTCGACGGCTAGCCTATCCGGTGGTTTCCGCAGTGAGTGCGCCCTGTGCCGTGCCCGCGCGGGGGTATTTCGAGTTGCTGTCTTTCCGCCGTGTGGCTAATCTCAAAGGTGAAACAACGACGAATTAACGTGGGGAACGATCGATAATCCCTGCTTTCAACAGAATTCAATCTTAGCTGCATTTCTCAGCGCAAGCTTGATAGTCGGCAGGCAGTGTGAGTTGGAGCGCGGCTCTGTGAGCCGCAGCAGCGTGGACGTGAAAGAGTGCCCGGTAATTTGTCTGCTGCCATCCACTGCGGACGTGCTGCGGCTCACAGAGCCGCGCTCCGGTGAGAAATTCAGGTTAGAGACTGGCTGCCGGCCGGATATGTTTCCCTCTCGGCGTCTGAAACGGGTATCGGAGAGCGGTTATGACCGGTAATCTTGGTAATATTGACGCCCTGAAGCTCGGCGATGAACATGCCTGGAGCCTGGCGTTCCAAGACCTGTGGCCGTTAGCTTTGCGCGCGGCGCAGCACCCCGAATTGGTGCTCACGCTGGAGGCGGCACAGGACGCGGCCAGCGAAGCGCTGGTGCAGGTGGTCGATCAAATCGAGCACGTCCAGAATTATGAAGAGGTAAAGGCGCTCGCCGTCACGATCGCCTACCGCCGCGCGGTTTCTCTCGCGCGGCGCAAGTCGGCCGCGAAGCGGCAGTCCAAAACTCCGACAGGTGACCGGGTGGAACAGGTCTATGACGCGAGGGAGATTCCCGATTCCGTGTCGTCGCGCTTGACCGATCAGGAGCTTCGAGAACTGGTGGTACTGCTCAAGCAAGCGTTGGCAGCGTTGGATGAAGAAACACGAACGCTTTTGAAAGATAAGATTGGGCACGGATTGTCCTACGAGGAGCTGAGCCGGAAGCACCAGATGCCGGTGGGAACACTCTGCGCGAAGGTGGCGCGCGGCCTGCGCAAGGTCCGACAGGCCTTGCAGGGGCTGCCGGCTTTAGTGAAAGAGTTGGAGGAGTTTTTGCGATAATGAAAATATCACACAGTGTTTCAGCCAGTAATGGACCAAGAATTTGACATTTTGACGGTGAAAATCCTGGCCGATGAAGCCTCGGCGGAGGAACAGGCGCGCCTGGAGCAACTGGTGGCGCAGAATCCAGCGTTAAAACAAGATTTTGCTGATCTGAAAGCTGCCTGGGACTCGGTGCGCGAAATCGGTCCAGTGGCCCGGGCAATGGATGCTCCACCGGACTCCATTCCCTCGGCGAGGCTGTCCGGACTTAAGGCGGCGGTAAAGAAGAAATTCGGTTCCACGTCCGGGGAAGATTCAATGGCGCAGTCGGAAGCGCTCGGGCGACAAGCGCAAACTGCCACGAGGAGAATTGAACCCGTTCGTGGGGACAATGCCCGATTCGGCCACGAGGCCAGCTCCGCTTACGCTCTCGTTAAGAAGTGGTTCACTCGAACGATTGGCTTGTCGCCCATGGGCGTCGGTGTGGCGTTGCTGATCCTCGCGGCTCTGGCCGCAAGGGTTCTTCTCATTAACCTTAGGACGATCGCTCCCATCGCATCCGGCGAAGCCGAAGTTATCGCGTACCTGGTGGGTAGCGAGGTCGAACCGGACGTGCGACGAGCGGGGAAACCAATTGACACCCGTGCAGGAGCATCATTGCGGGCTTCCGACGAGGTGCGACTCGCGGCGGGGGCAAAAACTCGACTGATTACCCCGAACGGGTTCCTGGAGCTCTCTGGCCCAATGGTGTCTCGGGCAGGCAACCTCGTCACAAATCAGACCGATAAGACTCAACCTTCCAACAGTCGCGGCGGGCTCACCAAGGAAGCCGATGCCATGAGAGTGGCTCTGTTTCGGCCGGCGAACCAACTACTCGCCTCAGCTTTGCTCGTGACGACTCGTGGTGGCCAGAGCATTCCGCTCTACTCGCCGCTCGGTTCCACGGCGAACCTGACGCCTTTGATCCTCTGGAAGAGCGAACCGGGCAAGACCTACATCATCGCGATTACCGACGAATTCGATCAAAACGCGAAGCCGTTGCGATTGAGCGGCGTGGTTCCGCCGGTGGATTTTGCAGAGGTGGAAGCTTGGAAAGGACGGACGCTGCCGAAGGACGGGTTGTATCGCATCACGTTGAGCGAGACAGGCAAGCCCCTGTCAGCGTGCGAGTACACTTTTCGAACGCTCAAGGAGACAGATGGGCCGAATGCGTCGGCAGAAAAGCTTTTGCATGCCTATCGAATCCTTGCGACGGAGCCTTCCCGCTTCGGCGATGCCTTGGCCGAGCTATGGACCCTCCCGCCAGCTTCCGCAGGATCGGAACTCGCCCTGCGCCTCAAGCTGTTTGCTTTTGGCCAGCAAGGCTACAGAGAGGACTTCGACGCTCTCGCCGAACGCGTTCGGACTCTAAATGCAGTTCCGTGAGCCGCGCTCCTCTCCGACCGACTTTAGTCGCACGATTCCGAGATCAACTGCGAGGCAGTATTTTCAGTTCATCCTAAATCCGGCAGTAGATTAACCGCAAAGATCGCAAAGATCGCAAAGCAGGGAACTTGGGGCAAAGCGGGTTCTCAACGGAAAGGTGATCCTGTCTATTTTCCAAAGTGATTGTTTTTCTCTGTGTTCTCTGTGTTCTGTGCGGTTGAACTGCTCTTTTTAAGTTCATCGTTCGCAACTCCGCCCGCTCCCGCGTTTTGCCGGATGGATTGACAGGCTGAGTGACTCCGGCCGAATAACCGTTTGGTTCTTGCGGTTTCTTGCCGTCTTTCCGAATTCCCAATTTTCTTTGCTGTTAGTGCAATAGACGTTCGGCGGTTTGCGATGTTGATAAATGAATCCAGGAAAAACCCAACAACGCATCTCACCAATCCATGAAGCTCAATCTCCTCTCAGCGTCGTTGCTCATGATTTCAGGCATCCTTTGCCACGCGGAAGACTTTGAAGGCCCAACGCCAGGCTGGAGTGTGGACGGTGGGACTTGGGAGCTTGGCGTCCCGATCAGCGGGCCCAACTTGGCGCACTCTCCGTCGCGTTGTGCCGCGACAGTATTGGCGGGCGACTACGCGCCGAACGCGGACTCGCGGTTGATTAGCCCGTCCTTTACGGTGCCCGCTGCAAGCGCGAACCCTCGTTTGCGATTCTGGCAGTGGTTCGAGTTCAGTGCCGGA
>DATHJP010000685.1:0-3091 GCA_035489695.1 Terriglobales bacterium | reverse complement strand
ATCAGCGCGGGTGGTGTCGAGTGTGATCAGCACTATGTCAGGACGTGACCATGCCGGGCACCGAGGAGGAGTCGAAGCAGCGGCGAGGGCACATTCTGCCAACAACATCACACACATCAAGTCTTGCAGACGAGCCGCTATGGTCGAACGCGCTGCCCGGGCATGCACTTTAGCGCCGGGCGATTGGTCGGCGGGAGAGATGCGTCCTGAGGCCAAAGCTCCGCGGCATAATCGCCACCTGGTCAATATAGGAAACACAACTTTATGCTACCTCTTTTACCTCGGCATGCGCTTGTGAAGGAGGAAAGAAGGGTGCCGCGACTTTGGAGAGTATCGGGGCCGAACTAGGTCACGTTCGTAACGTGCCATTGTCCGACACTGAACTGAAATGACTCTGGCGGTCTGTGACACACTTGAGGCAATGCCCCATCGCAAACTTAGAATCATCAGGCTTACGCCGATAGCTTTGGCTCTGTGTGAGCATTGCAATGGGCAGTTCCACTCTCGAAAGCGTTTGCAGGAAGACGCTAAAGCGGAACTCATCGAGCAGTTCGACATTCACCAGTGCCAGCGGCAGGATACGGACCAAACCGACGCTCCGAGCTACGTTTCGCACGAGTCGGATTGAAGTGCGTCGTTCAGAACCCTCAGCTGCTTTCATGGTTACTTCGCCGGCGTGACTACAATGTTGCGATAAGCTACGTGTCCATTTTCACTGCCCTGCAGGTAGATTGGTCCCGGCAATTCTTCGTGGCTGTCGAGAGCGCCACCCGTGATACCCGGAATTTCCTGATTATTAATGATCGTCTGACCGTTCTGGACTACGGTGATCATCCGCCCAACCAACGTAATATCGAAACTCTGCCATTCCCCTGGCTTACGAGGCAGCTCGGGCGAGGGGGCCAAAAAACCGTATACTCCGCCCGTATGATGACTAGGCGGCTCTTGGACGGAGTCGGTTTCAACCTGAACTTCGTAGCGACCGCGCAGATACACCCCACTGTTGGAATTCGGCGGAGCATTGAATTCGATATGTAACTTAAAATCTTCGAACTTGGAATCGTTGATAATCTCGGGGCCGTGTCCGGGGCTTAACAGCGTCCCGTTTTCGACTTTCCATTCGACGGCCGGACTTGGATTGTTCATCTTCCATCCTGTGAGATCTTTCCCGTTGAACAACGGGATCGGCTTCCCCCACTTTGGGGCGCTCGCTGGCTGCAGCGCGGGTGCCTTCAGGCCGATCCATTGCCAAGGAGTTCCATCTGGCCCAGTCGTTGTTCCCGAGAGCGTATTCCCCTCTAGCCTTCCCTCGAAAACCATATCGGTTTTTCGGTCTTCCTCTTCTTTAGGAGAGACGAAGGTAAGAGTGCCGTTCAGAAGTTGAATCTTGGGAAGGGGACGGGCGTTCCCCCAACGGCTGACCATCCGCGCCGTCAATTGGCCACCCTCCTGCCGGATCTCCAACCAGGAGGGATATTCATGGTCTGGTGCCTTCAGCGTCAGATCCCATCGTCCCACGAAAGATTCGACCGATGCAGCGTCCGACGAGGAAGAGGCTTTCTGCGAATATGCACCCGTCAAGAAGAGCGAGGTCAGCATCACCGAGATGAAGATAGCCTTTCGAAAGTTCATGGAATTATGAGTCCCTCCGGTTCTCGTACCACAGGATATCGCGAGCAGTTTAAGATAACGCACTATGAACCTGAATTGGCGTGGTGAACTCAAAAAGCAACGAAGACTTCATTTCTCCCCCTTGCTCATGGCGGTCGTGTTCAGTCTCTTGACCGCGACTTCGATGGTTTTCGCCGAGGACGCCAAGCTTTCTTCTGATAAACAGGCCCAAATAGAAAGTGCGATCGCGAAATTCATGTCGGCAAACAGCGTGCCAGGTGTATCGGTCGCCGTCGTGGAGAATGGCGAAAACGAGTGGTCACAGGGTTACGGTATGTCCGATCTGGAGAATTTTGTTCCGGCAACTTCGCGCACGTTATACCGTCTGGCGTCGATATCCAAGCCACTGACGGCGACGGCTGCCATGCAGCTGTGGGAACGCGGAAAATTGGACTTGGATGCGCCGGTGCAAAAGTACTGTCCGGCATTTCCGCAAAAGGAATGGCCGATTACGACCCGTCAGTTGCTCGGACATCTGGCCGGGATCCGGCATTATCGTTCGGATTCGCAGGACGATCTCGAAGTCGGTAACACAAAGCATTTCAATGATGGCATCGAGGCCGGTCTGAAGTTTTTCGCCAACGATCCCCTGGTGGCCAAGCCGGGAACAAAATTCAGCTATTCAACCCAGGGTTTCACGGTCGCGGGCTGCGCGATCGAGGGAGCCTCGGGTGAGAAATACGTGGACTTCGTGCGCAAGAATATCTTTACTCCGGCCGGGATGAACAGCACGGTGGCGGACGATCGCTTTGCCGTCATCCTCTCGCGCACGCGGTTCTACCACAAAGACGAGTCCGGGAGAGTATTGAATGCAGACTTCCTGGATTCGAGTTACAAAATTCCCGGCGGAGGATGGTTGTCATCAGCCGAAGATATGTCGCGATTCGAGGTTGCCGTCTTGAGCGACAAGCTCATTCATCGTGCAACCCGTGACGTGATGTGGACTCCTCTGAAGACGGCCGACGGCTCGAAGAACGATTACGCGCTGGGCTGGGGGACTGGGAAGGAACTTGGCGTCCTGGATGTGGGCCATGGAGGTGGGCAACAAGGTACCAGCACATTCATCATGCTAGTGCCCGAACGCCGAGCTGGGGTGGTGGTGCTCACTAATATGGATGGCGTCGATGCCTCTTCACTCGCCACCGAGCTGATGAAGATCATTCTCGGCATTCCTGCTAAGTGACTGCTCGCCTCTAATTTTTCATTGGATTTCTGCGTGATGGCCAGCACGGCTCAGAAACGGCCCAACAATCCCGATGGCGATATGTGTCGCTGTTGAATCTTCGTTGCTAGGATCACATCCTCCCAAAGGGAGGGGAGACCGGCGTGCCCTACTTGCCCAATGGTGCGCGTCTCACGTCTTTCTTCAGGCCGAACGCGTGCAGGATGTCCAAGGCAAATTCGCTCACGAAATTGTAGT
>DATHJP010000684.1:0-3541 GCA_035489695.1 Terriglobales bacterium | reverse complement strand
ATGAACAAAGATGCCGCGTTGTTAGTAGAGAAGCCCCTGGTGGAGTACATCAGCGCTCAAGGTGGCTGGCCCGAAGGCGACGAAACATTCTTAGGATCGAGCCGTCCCGCCGACGCCTACATTACTTACTACCAGAAGCGACGCCACATTTTCGGCGACTTGAAAATCGAAATCCTCGATCAGGACGGCAAACTGGTGGACACGATTCCAGGCAGCAAGCATCGCGGCCTCAACCGGGCAACCTGGTCGATGCGACTGAAGCCGCCTATTGTTCCGCCCGCGGCGACCGCGCTCTTCCAAGCCTCAAACGGTCCTTACGTATTGCCCGGAACTTATACCGTCAAGCTGACCAAGGGCGACCAGGTCGTAACCGCGCCGCTGAAAGTAGCCGTCGATCCCCGCGCCAAGTACGGCATCGAAGATCGAAAAGCGCAGTTCGATCTGGCTATGAAGCTGCACAAGCTGCTCGGACACATGAGCTATGCCACGAGCGCCATCATGGGCGTGCGCGACGAAGCGGCCTCTCGGGCTGCGAGACTTAAGGAGAACGATCCTCTGCGTGCGCGGCTGCAACAACTCTCCCAGCAGGCAGACGCTCTGCGTTCCAAAATCGTGGCCACCAAGGAAGGTGGCATGATTACCGGAGAAGAGCGCATCCGCGAACTTCTGGGAAGTCTTTATGGCAATGTCAACCAGTATGAGGGACGTCCCTCAGATGCCCAGGTCGCTCGCACCGCCGCTTTGGGACACGAACTGGAAGACGTCATTGTGGATTTCCGCAAGTTGACGGACAAAGAATTACCCGCGATCAACGCGTCGTTGCGAAAGAAAAAGCTTGAGCCAATTTCCGTGCTGAGCGAAGCCGATTGGGAGAAACAGTCGCAGGAGGAAGGATCGGCGAAGGCGGCTGGTCCGGCTTTTGAGCGATAGGAGTTTCTGCGAAATCAGGCGGCTGAGTCTCGCGATGGGTTGCTGAGACCCGGTGCGTCGGGCGCGACCTGGACAATGTTGTTGCGCACCGCGTAGAGCACCACCTCGCCCACCGAATGCAGACCAAGTTTGCGCATGAGGTTGCTGCGATGTGTTTCAGCAGTCTTCACACTGAGCCCAAGAGTTATGGCGATCTCTTTTGTGCTTTTTCCCTCGGCCAAGAGCTGTACGATTTCTCGTTCACGCGAGGTGAGGTTAGGCGCAGAGGGTTTGGTGGCTGGCGGTTGCTGCCTTGCGTTGAGGAAACCGTCGAGCACCATCTGTCCGACTTGGGAGTTGAAGTAAGGCCGGTTGTGCTGCAGTTCTTCGACGGCAATGATTAAGTCCTTGGCCGCATCGGACTTGGAGACGTAAGCCCTAGCGCCAGCGGCCAGCACTTCCTGAATGGTTTGCTGTGACTCGGTGATGCTGAGGATCAATATTCTCTGCTTGGGATTGTGATGCAGAATCTGCCGGGTGGCTTCCAAGCCATTCAAACTCGGCATACCAATGTCCAGAATCACGATGTCCGGTTTGAGTTGAGCGACTTTCCGTACGGCTTCCCGGCCATCACAGGCTTCCCCGCACACTTCCCAGCCAGGGTGGGAAGTAATCAGGGCACAAACGCCCTTGCGGACAATTTCGTGATCATCCGCAACCAAGACTCGAAGCGTAGCCATCATCAATCTCGCGGGACGGGAAACTGCTTCTACTTCTCTGACCGTGAGCTTTGATGCAAATCTTCCGCAAACAAGCGACTTAATTCGTAGGTAATTTTTCTTAGGGATAATACAGTGAAGACCGTATGTGATCACATCCAACATATGCTGGGGCGTCTGTCATAGCTCGATTCCAATCGGAAAACCCCGCCCAAGCAGAGCTTGAACGGGGCACCCTCGAGAGTTTGGTATCGATTTACCGAAACAGCAACGTCGCAAAATCCGTCAGATTGCGCCGCCAAACCATCCACGTGTGTCCGCCCGGCGTTTCAATGTCTGCGTGTTGCACTGCCTTGGAGGTTAGCCATGCCCGGAACTTCCGATTGAGATCGATGAGATGGTCATCGGTACCGCAAGCAATCCAGAGCACGCGTAGTTGCTGGTTGGCTTTCGAGTCGAGCGTGGGAAAGTCGGCGCTGAAATCCTGACTAAGTCCTCCTGAACTGAAAGCTCCGATCCACGCAAACTTATCCAAAGCATTCAATCCGGTCAGCAGAGACTCCGCACCGCCCATCGACAGTCCTGCAATGGCTCGCGAGGTTCGGTCTTTGGTCACCCGATACGTGGCCTCGACCTGGGGAATAACTTCGGTGAGCAAGGTCTGGACAAATCTATGGAAGTTCCGATCCCGGAGCTCTGCTTCGGAAAATGCTCCGAACCCGTGGGAAACAATCTCCGGCGCGCCGTAGCCAAGCGGCATGACAATGATCATGGGCTTGGCTTTCCCTTGCGCGATCAGATTGTCCATGATCACATTGGCGCGACCTACTGCTGTCCACCCACTCGCGTCATCGCTGAAACCGTGCAGCAAATACAACACCGGGTATGTTTGCGGCGCGCTGGAATCGTAAGCTGTCGGCGTGTAAACATAAAAATCTCGCTCATCTCCCACTACTCCCGACTTATAAAAATGATGATGGACCATGCCATGGGGTATGCCATTGATCTCCCACGGCAAAGACGGCGGCCCAGGCACATGCACCTGGCTCTCGGCATTAAGCAAGTTCGGCTTCATCAGAGAATTGGCGGGGTCGATGAGACTCACACCATCGGCCACGAACGAGTAGCCATAGAAATCCGGTATCAGAGGGCCGGTGGTCACACTCCAGAGAGCGCTAACATCTTTTTGCATGGGTACGGGCTTCGCGCCCTCAAGGTCCAGTTTGACTTCCTTCGCGTTAGGATCTTCAAAGCGGAATGTGACGGAATGATCAGAGTGGACCTCTGGCTCTGGCAAAATCGCTGACGCCTGCGGTTGCGGTGGTGGAGTCGATTGCGGCTGGGCCCATCCGATGGCGGCCATCAGCAAGAGCAAGAATGGAGCTCGTTTCATAATTACCCTCTACGCAGTGCTTTCGGAGCCTCGGGAGTGAGACTGCCTAAGGGCACAACTATAAGCTTTTTCTCAATCCGAACTCGGCGGAGAAAAAACGTGCGAACCATCCCAACAAGTCCGCGGAATCCTCCCTGGTTGCAAAGGCTCGAAGTGTAAATTAAGCTAGTTTTCTCTTCAGTTTAAGCACTAAGCCGGGATGGCGGAACTGGCAGACGCAGCGGACTCAAAATCCGCCGGGCTTCGGCCCTTGGGGGTTCGACTCCCCCTCCCGGCACCAAGATTCCAAAGAGTTATTTCGATTTCGACCTGGGTTCCGATGATGCCAAAACGGCTGGTGTGCACAAAGTGTTCCACAAGGGTCACCTCCGCGACAAGGTGCAAACAGTCAAACGACAAAATGTGAATCTGTCATCTTGTCTGACATGTGATAAGAATATTGCTTTTTTTACGGTGTCCCCAACGGAATCAAAGTCGACGAGCAAGGAGACCTCTTTGTTACGGGACCCCAGGGAATCTG
>DATHJP010000683.1:0-4240 GCA_035489695.1 Terriglobales bacterium | reverse complement strand
ATCGGCGTGCTCAACAGCGCCGTGGGCGCCTACTATTACTTGCGCATCATCGTGATGATGTATATGCGCGAGGCTCGCGAGTCGCTGCCGCTGGCTCCGATTCCATTCGGCGTAAGCGCTGCGCTTGCGATTAGCGCGCTGGCGACGATTTATCTCGGAATCCTACCTGGACGGGTTCTGGAGTATGCCTCACGCTCGGCGGCTGATTTGCTTCGCTGACTGCTGCCAGTTTGCGCGACACTCCCTTCACTCAACCGAGACAGCGATGTCCATGCGGGAAAAGATGCGGGCTGCAATCACCCAGAACACAATCGTTTCCAGAACAGCCAGGCTGAGGACAGACCACAACGCCTTACTGGAAAGCTCAAACGATGAATCCCAAACCGCCTTTCCAAGCGAATAAAGCGGGCTGACATAGGGCCCCGCTACTCCGACATGAGCAGCTAAGGCTGGTAATCCTAAGAACACTACGGTGGCACTGGCGGCGAAAAATGGGTTGAGAAATGTAGAGAACATCAGAGCGACGGTTCCGGCCAGCAGGGATGCGACCACCAGATACAGCATAAGAAACCAAACTTCGCGCACAGAAAATCCGGCCTCCCCCAATGTCCAGCTTCCGGTGATGCCCAGCTCAACACAATAAAGACTGCAGGCGATGGTTATTCCGAGCACAAGCCCAGAGAGGTATTGCTGGCGTCCAACTGCTTTAGACAATACGGCCAGAATTCGCCGCGACTTCCGCTCGTTATGAATCGCCGAACCACCGAAAAAGACGCTGAACACAACGACGTAAACCGCCACCTGCTTGAAGATGAAAAGCAAATCTTCGCGCTGACGTTGAATATTGGGGATTAATCCGAGAAAGGCCAGAAGCAGCACCCAAAGCAACAATACGAATATGGGCCAGCGCTGTTCGCGCACAAAATTGATCGCGATTAAGAATATCGCTCTCACTGCGCGCCTTCACTCTTGGATTCTTGATTAGCTGTGACTTCGAGGAAAATATCTTCCAGCGAGCGCCGCACAGGATTCACACTTAGGACCTCGCCTCCCAGATGCCAAACATTCTCCAGGGCGACGCGCTGCTTACTCGACTCGACAGTGAATCGCACCACGCCATCCTGGGCTACAGCTCCCGCAAAGGCGTTCGAAGCGATTCCCCGTGCCACGATTTCCGTTTGCTCGCCGGACTGCAGAAGATCCACAGTTCTCCCCAATCGCACCAATCTGCCATGATGCAGTACAGCCACTCGATCGCACACCAACTCGACTTCCGAAAGTAAATGGGAACTGAGAAAGATTGTTTTGCCCTCTTCCCGAGCCTTCAACAGAAGCTCGCGAACTGCGACTCGGGCCAGAGGATCCAAGGCAGAAGTGGGTTCGTCCAGAATAAGTAAGTCGGGATCATTTACCAAAGCCTGCGCCAACCCGACGCGCTGCAGCATGCCGCGCGAAAACTTACCTACGTTACGATTGGCTTGCTCCTGCAATCCCACAGCTTCCAGAGCTTCGCGCGCGCGTTTTGCGAGATATGAGCCTCGCATTCCGTTGAGCGCGCCGTAGAAGCGGACCAGACTCTCCGCCCGCCGATGATAGAGAGCAACATTCTCCGCCAGGAATCCGACACGGCGGCGGGCTCGAGCGTAACCGAAAGGTTGCCCCAGCATGCGCCCACTGCCGCTGGTCGGACGCATGAAGCCCATGGCGAGATGGATCGCCGTGCTCTTACCGGCACCGTTGGGTCCCAGAAATCCGAAGATTTCTCCGGTCTCAACCCGCAGGCTGAAACCATCCAGAGCACGCAATCTTCGCCGGCTGGCAAAGCTGCGATATTCTTTCGTAAGATTTTCGAACTCGAGTGCGGACACCATTCCCGCTCATTCTAAACGGACGGTGAAAAAACTTAAGCCGAAACGTTCCCGGTAATCCACAGCCGAGCATTTGACAATGCTTGGGTGTGCCGTCATCATTGTTGCCTCGCCGGCATTCATTCATCCGGAGGCAAGTTATGGCTGATTTGATTCGAAGGATCTGGTCAGAAGATGAGGCTCAGGACATTGCAGAATACGCGGTTATGCTTGCAGTGATTCTGGTCTTGGTAGTCGGAACCTTAAGGCTGATCGGATCCAATGCCAATACCGCCTTCTCCGCCGCCGCTAGTTCAATTCAATAACAGCGCGCGTTCCAATCGCGAAAACACATACTGGCTTTCCCGTGTGCGTATCAGTATGTCTACTTCTAAACAGAGACGCCCCGGCATAAAACCGGGGCGCCGATAGTCGGTCGAAGCAGAATATTTACTTAATTTCCTTCCTCTGCTTCCTGGTAACTACCTTGCCGTTCTTCAATTTCTTGGTTTCTCTGCGCTCTTCGACCTTGCCGTTTGTGCGCTCTTGCCTCTGTTCCGATACGCCATTGGCGCCTTTGACGTGTTGCCGCTTCGCCCGACTGTTGGGTCCCTGTTTCTCTTGCGGCTTGTTCGATGTTGAGTCAGTGCTCGTGCCAGTCGTCGCTGCATCCTGCGCCAGCATGACGGATGACATCGAAGCAGTGAGTGCAATAGCGAACACCAGTGTGATCAATTTCTTCATTGTGCTAGCTCCTCCCAAATTTTGCAGGGTTGATAGTACAGACCGCCGTTTGGATTGACCCACCCAAATGCCTAAAGTTGCTTGGATTATACCCTGTATCTTGGCCGTACCCGGAGGAAACGCTTGCAGATGCAACAGTTTGCACTCGAGTCCCTGCAAAACTTTCCGGCCTGCCTGGGGTTATTGTCAAGCGGAGATCAAATGATCAGGCCCAGAAGTGCCCTGCTGATTTCGACACTTGTATCAACCCTGTCCTCACTCTTGTTTTGGACTGCCTGCGGGGGTGGTGGAAGCAGCATGTCGCAGCTGGGTTCGTCGGTGGCAACCCTGTCGGCATCGACCCTGACGTTTGCCAGTCAGGCCGTGGGTACGACTAGTTCCCCAGTCACTGTAACCTTGAGTAACACCGGGACGGCGGCTTTAAGCATTACTGGAATTTCTATGGCAAACGCGAACGGAGAATTCACCCAAACCACTGACTGCGGACCAAACTTGGTGGAAGGAGCCAATTGCAGCATCCGGGTGACCTTCACCCCCACCCAGGCGGGATCGACGGCAGCTGCCTCGCTTAACGTTACGGATAACGCCGCTGGCAGCCCCCAGTCCATCACCATCAAGGGCAATGGGGTAACACCTTCCAACGTTGATTCAATGGGAACGGCGGCCGGCATCGAGACCTCGTGTTCCTCAATTCAAGCGGACCTGGGTGAGCCCAACGGCATTTGCTACAACGTGGAAACCAGCTGTCCTGGAATTGCCGACCAGATTGTCGGAGTCAAGGTAAACAATCCGTCCGGAACCAAGGGTACAGTCACATTCTTGGTGGGTGGCGCTGGCATGGAATGGTACGACCAGACCTTTAATTTTGGCACCACTGCAATTGATACAGTGGCGCAAGCAGGATTCACCACAGTGCAGTTCGCTTTCTACGCCAAGCCGGCGCACTTTCCTCCAGGTGGAACTTTTGCCGGCTGGCTGACTGGACCGTCGACCGGTTTGCGGGCGCTATCCTGCCGCTTCGCCACCATGTCTATGTGGACGCGCGATCACATACGCCAACAAAACGCGCCATTCTGCCACACCGGAAACAGCGCCGGTTCTGGCGCCCCTTTCTATGCGCTGGCATATTATGGGTTTAACTCCTACTACAATTTCCTGGAACTGACCAGCGGTCCCCCCTTTGCGCACATCGACAAGGGTTGTATCTGTAATCCCCCGCAGACCAATCAGGTCAGTTGCGGGGGAACGCGAACGGAATCCGAGTGCTATGGGCAAAGCGACGCGAACAACTACCTTGATCCGGCCTATGATCCCACAACCCACGTCTGTAGTGACTCGCTGAATGGGGATACCTCGCACAAGCAACTCTTTGTCAACGACAGTCTGGACACTCCCAGCGCGGCGAAGAATTTTCCCAATGTTGATATCCATTTCGTTTTTGGCGGCCTGGACAATGGCCCCGAACAGCCTCAAGCTCTGGAACTGATACAGGTCATCACCGCCAAGAACCCGATTACTTCCTCCTGTGTTCTGGATGCTCTGCATCCCATCGCCGACGTTTTGGACGGCGCCCAGCAAATCGCCAATGATGTGATTGCAGGCTGCCACTGATATTCTCGCTGGCTGTCATGAGACGTGACTGCGGCAGG
>DATHJP010000682.1:0-2073 GCA_035489695.1 Terriglobales bacterium | reverse complement strand
TCCCTGATCAAGGGGTAACTATGGTTCATCTGCGCCGGCTTGTAAGGCAGGAGATCCGGGCCACCGACGCCGACCTTCAGTTCTTTGGCCCTCTCATACACACTGCGGAGATAGGAGCTGTCCTTGTCGGGAAGCCATTCTCCAGGCATGAAATTGGCGTACTGAATTGTTACCGACTTTGGGAACGCGCGCTTTAGGACCACCATGTTCGCAATGATCGCGTCACGATAAATCTCAGCAGTGAACCCCTTCGGAAACAAACGGCCACTCTCGCCAAAATCAACCGCCGTTTCGGGAAGATTGACGCCCTCTATCTTGCCGTCAAATTCTTTGCCGAGCGCAATGAGGAGTTTGTGAAGCCTCTCCTGCACCGCCGGGTCCCACCGTTTGGCCACCCAACCGGCGGGAACGGCATGCTCTTCGTCATCCCGTTCAATGGCGTATTGCTTGACGGCTCCTCCATTGTATCGAGCGTCATCGACCAGATATCGCGGCACGTTAACTATCGTCGAATCAAAGGAAGAATCCTGGATTTGGATGAACAGTTTCTTGCGATTTGAATTTAGTGAATCGAGGTCCGTACGAATGTCGCTGAAGTCATAGGCGTCCTTTTCCGGCTCCAGCTCCCGCCAGGTATATTTTAACTGAGCACCTTCCAGCGCTTTGGTTTTGACAAAAGCAGGGTCGGAAATTTTCTCTCTGTCCCGGTTGAAGAATACGTAATGATGCACGCCTTTGCAAAAGGCAGTGCCCCGTAACATCGAGATAAACAACGCGCACGAAGCCAATTTCAGAACGATATTCATGACACCATTTACTCAAATCCTGATTTTCCGCACCCATTGCTGATTTGCCTCCCAGTAGGTGCGCTTCAAGTTGATTTCGGAGTCCTGGGCTGACGGTTGCACGCGACCCTCGGCGTCGATCGCGCGCGAGACGAGCGTGTGCTCGCCGGGCGCGGCTTGCTTCCAGAGGTAATTCCAGAACGTCCACGAGTATTTGCCTCGCTGCTTGGCGTCCAGCTCGACCTGGGTCCATTGGCCGTCGTCGATTTTCAACTCCACGCGCCGAAGCGGCGTGCCGTCGGTCCAGGCTGCGCCGCTCACCCGCAGACCATCGCTCTTGTATCGCACAACGCGGGCTACAACCGACTTCACGTCCATCGGACCGACGCTGGTTTCGCGCCAGATGGTCTTGCCGTCGCGTTCCTCGCCGCGGATGGTGACGTATTCGCGCGCCATGTATTTGCTCATGTAACGGCGGTCGAGCATTTCGATGCGCGCGAGCCATTTCACCCAGGTGATTCCGAACCAGCCAGGCACGATCAGCCGCAACGGCGCGCCGTGGTCTTTCTCCAGCGGTTGTCCGTTCATTTCGTAGGCCAGCAGGATGTCGTCGCGCTTCATCGCGTCGCGCAATGACAGGCTGCGCGCGAAGTTCTGCAGGTATTCCTTGTCGCGGATCTTTTCGACCTTCTCGTCCGCGCCGAAGAAGACGACTTCGACGGCACGGTTGGTCGGATGACATTCCTTGAGCAATGGGGTGAGCGGCGTGCCGGTCCATTGGATGTTGCCGATGGCGCCCATGAAACCGGGATTGGAGCTGTTGCCGGAACATTCGAGGGTGGCCGTGACGGTTCTGCGTTTGCGCGCTTTGATCTCGGCCAGCGAGAGCGTTCTCGGCTTGTTTACCAGGCCGGAGATTTCCAACCGCCACCTGCCGAGGTCAACCTCAGGCGTGCCGTAATGGCTGACGGAATAAAGCTGGTCGTTGGCGGTGATCCAGTTCGTGAGGTCCTGCCAGTAGAGCATCTTGCCCTTCGGCTGCACATCGAGGAAGGGCACAACTGTCTCGTCCGCGGCCGGTGCGTCGAAGCCAAACACCGAAAGCCGAGTCTGCGCGAAGGCCAGCGCGGCGAACGCCACGCTGCCGCGAAGCATGTCACGACGGGTGAGGGGTGATGGGTTCATAGGTTGTCGTTTCATTGGCAGAAGATTGATTATGGGGCGTGTGGCCGTGGGTACTGATGGCACCGATGCCCGCAGAACAGGCAGGCGGGACGCCTTTCCCTGG
>DATHJP010000681.1:0-2569 GCA_035489695.1 Terriglobales bacterium | reverse complement strand
ATTTCTCCGGAATTAGCCCGCCTTTCTGACGCTCTCCATCGCGGCAATATTAAGAACCAGACGATCCAAGTCATCGTACAGTTCAAAGAGAAACCGACCCAGGATCACATCAAGAAAATGTCGAAACTGGGCGGACGACATCTCCAGCAGTTGAACCTGGTCAAGGGCGGCGTGTTTACTATTCCGCTGAGCGCCCTGGCGACACTGGCCGAAGATTCTGATGTGGCGTACGTTTCACCCAACCGCTCAGTCAAAGGATCGAGTTCCGATGCCTTCGAGGAGACCGTAGGAGGCGATGTCGCCCACAGCTACGGATTTGATGGAGCGGGAGTTGGCGTAGCTGTAATCGACAGCGGCATCAGTGATCATCCTGACTTGCATGATCCGGTCACTGGCCTGTCCCGCGTGGTGTACAGCGAAAGCTTTGTCCCTGGAACTGATACCAATGATGGCTACGGCCACGGTACACACGTGGCCGGCATCATTGGCGGCAATGGATCGCGGTCCGCAGGTGCGATTGTTGGCGTTGCACCGCAGGTGAACCTGATCAACCTGAAAGTTCTCGACAGCAGCGGTGCTGGATCGGACTCGTACGTTATTGCAGCTATCGAGCGCGCCATCAGTCTGAAAGATACCTACAACATTCGCGTCCTGAACTTGTCGCTGGGACGACCGGTTTACGAAACCTTTAGCCAGGACCCTCTCTGTCAGGCAGCGGAAGCAGCTTGGCAGGCAGGTCTGGTAGTAATCGCGGCGGCGGGAAACTCAGGCCGCGACAACGAGTTTGGAACTCATGGGTATGGTCTGATTGGTGTTCCGGGTGTAGATCCATACGTCATCACAGTTGGCGCCATGAATACCATGGGAACGGGATCGAAGTCGGATGATGTGCTTGCGACTTACAGCTCCAAGGGCCCCACCATGGTTGACCACATCGTCAAGCCGGACTTGGTGGCCCCCGGAAACCAGATCGAATCGTTGATGGCTCCAGGCAACACTCTCGCTGGGGAATTTCCGCAGAATTTGGTGAACCCGCTGGAGTACGGAGATCTCATGGGCACCCCAAAATACATGAGACTCTGCGGCACGAGCATGGCCACCCCAGTGGTAAGCGGTGCTGTCGCCCTGCTGCTTCAGCAGGACTCAACCTTGAGCCCCGATGGCGTGAAGGCTCGGTTGATGAAGACAGCTGACAAGGCCTTCCCGACGGAATCGGTCATCGTTGACCCGACAACGCTCGAATCGTTCACGGAAACTTACGACATCTTTGCGGTGGGTGCCGGCTATCTCGATATTCCGGCAGCCCTGACCAATTCCGATCCCGTGGATGGAGCCGCGCTATCGCCGGTTGCGGTGGTGAATTCGGATGGCTCTGTTTCCATAGAGACTGACCTGAGCGTAGTGTTCGGCAGCTCCGTGGTGTCAGGAAATTCAGTGGTATGGAGCAACTCTGTTATCTGGGGTAATTCAGTGGTATGGGGTAGCAGCGTGCTCGCTGGGAACTCGGTCATTTGGGGCAATTCGGTGATCTGGGGCAACAGCACAGTCGCCGGCAATAGCGTGATTTGGGGAAACTCCGTGATCTGGGGCAATTCCGTAATCTGGGGTAACAGCGCCAGCGCGACGCAGTAAGCGGCAGGGACAAAGAAGCCATGAGTACACTAGGAAACGCGGGAACACCAAATTCTGGGTCGCAAACGGCGCATGTTTTCGTCGGCTTCACCGGGATATGCGCATCCGCCATACTCGTTCACAGCCTGCTCACGATTCGTGGCTGGCATTCGTGGGAGTTCCTGAGCCTGCTGGTGGTCGCTGCCCTCACCTCCAGGCTCAAAATCAAATTGCCGGGCTTGAATGGCAACATGTCGGTAAGTCTTCCATTCATCCTGATTGCGGTGACACAATTAAGCCTGCCCGAGGCATTGGCCGTGGCAGCTTCTTCGATTTTCATCCAGAGCATCCCGCGCGCACCGCACAAGTTCAAAGCAGTTCAGATGATGTTTAATGTATCCACTGGTTTAATCGCGGCTGAATTGGGCTGGCAGACATTGCATCGCGTCTCGCTGCTGAACTTCACTCCCACGTTGTCTTTGATCTCGGGATGTGCAGCTTACTTCTTCGCCAGCACCATCCCAGTTGCGATGATTATTTCGCTCAGCGAAAACCGAGAAGCTTTTCGCACCTGGTCAGAAATCGTTCATTTGTCGTTCCCATATTATTTGGCGAGCACAGGTCTGGCATCGATCGCCGCCGCCTTCGGTGGAAATGCGAACTGGCCAATGCTGGTGGGAATGTCGCTGGTAATGTTCGTTACCTACCGCTCTTACCGAGTTTACTTCGGGCTGGTGGGAACCGGCGCCCCGGCGTCTTCAACTGCTCGAGGCTTGAAAGCGAAATCGGCGAATGCAACCAGCTAAGCAGCTGCAAACCTAAGGCGCACCGAAGTCAGCTTTCCAGAAACCAAAATCCAAAGCGTTTGCACCCCTCCACCGAGAAAAGAGTGGCCGGCCCAGGTGGCCGGCTTTCTTTAGGATCCATCTTCAGCGCGTCACCAACCTGGACGCAAAAA
>DATHJP010000680.1:0-8275 GCA_035489695.1 Terriglobales bacterium | reverse complement strand
CTTTAATGACGGTCGAGACTGGATTTTTGATTTGCTGGGCAGCCACGCTTGAGACGAGCAACGTAATAATAATAATAGTGATCTCGCGTTTCATCTTACCTCCACATAAACTTCGGAACGTTTACGAGAACGCTGCACCCAGGCCCGTGCTGGCTAGGACGAAAATCAAGTACCAGCCGAAGACGATCAGAAGGGCTGTGGATCGCTTGACCTTGCTCACGGAACTGAACCCGATAGCAGTGAGAGCGAGCGTCCAGAGCATGAATATGTCCAGCGCAGTTCCCAGGCTGTAAAGCCAGCGCGAATCGGCAGGGTTGATAAAGTATCCGGGATTACTTGCAATCGGATTTTGAAAGGTGAATGAATCCGCACTTGCCCCAGCTCCCACTGAAAGCATGGCGAGCAGAGACTTGATAATAAGCGGCAGGCTGGCATACATCACGATGGCAAGCGCAACCTTGAACTTCACGTCTGCGCCGGCGGCGAACTTGAAAGTGGCGAACAGAATGGCCGCGATCAGCAGATTCCAAATCAAAATTACCCCAGGGTATCCGTAGGAGAAGTAACGGAAAACAGTGGCCTGCTGCTGCATTTGCCTATTTCGATCCTCGGGAGGCAGTTGCTCCATGCGCGCGGCGCCTTTGGGCGACATCTGCAATTGGTTCTCCGCCACTTTGCGGAACCCAATCTTCTGGTCGACTACGTAGACGAAAAGCAAGGAGACGAGCGACATTAATACGAACGCAAGCCACCAACTCGCGTCACGCCGCAGGTCAGCAAAGGTTTTGCTGGGTGCGATAAAAGTGTTGATAATCCTTCGCCCTTGGGAGAGTGGGGGCGCGGCTTCCGGCACAGGAGTAACGGCGGTAGAGCTCATCCAGGCTCCTTGGAAGATGGACGCGGCGGATTGTAGACCTTGGGTTACAAGTAGGCAAGACAGAGGTTTTTATACAGCGATTTCCGGCGTGGCTTGGAGCAGACTTCGCGTGTAGGCATGCTGTGGCTGTTCCGTGATCTGCTGGGTGGGGCCGGCCTCGACAATTCTTCCGTGATGCATTACCGCAATCCTGGTGGCCAGGTAGCGGACCAGGGGCATGGAGTGCGAGATGAAGAGATAAGTCAGTTTGAACTCCTGCTGAAGTTTTGCCAGCAAGTTTACGATTTGCGCGCCGACACTGACGTCGAGGGCTGAGACCGGTTCGTCGGCGACGATGAATTTCGGGCGCAAAGCCAGAGCTCGAGCGATTCCGATCCGCTGCCGCTGGCCGCCGCTGAATTCGTGAGGGAAGCGGCGCAACGAAGATTCGTCAAGGCCAACGGCGCGAAGGAGCTCTGTGACTCGCGCACGGCGGGAGGACGGGCTCATCGATTCGTGAATGATCAGCGGTTCTGTAATGACCTCTTCCACTCGCATGCGTGGATCGAGCGATCCGAAAGGGTCCTGAAAGATGATTTGCATGTCGCGGCGAAGGCGGCGCATTTCGTTATGGTTGGCGGCGAGCAGGTCACGGCCATCGAAGAGCACGCTGCCTGACGTCGGCTGAATCAAACGCAGCACCAGCCGCCCCAATGTGCTTTTGCCCGAACCCGATTCGCCGACCAGACCGAGAGTTTCGCCTGGCTCGATATCCAGCGAGACATCGTCAACCGCCCGCACTTCCCCTTTCGCCCCGCCGCCAAAAATGGACTCTCCCAGCGGGAAGACTTTTGTGAGGTTGCGAATCTCAAGCAGGGGCATGAGCGGATAGTAGCAGAGGTGGCCGGTGTTGCCGCCGACTTGGGGAATGGGCGGACATCCCCATCCTGAAGCAGGCAAAAGCAGAGTACGCAAACCTGCAATGATCCTGTTTAGTGCTAAGCAGCCCTCCATCCACGTGGTAGAATTTCTGCAAGCATTCCGTCGCGTGAGAGCCCAGGTTTGATCGAACTTGCACCTTCCATTCTGTCCGCGGACTTCGGCCGGCTAGCGGAGCAGGTACGCGCCGCCTCGGAAGGCGGTGGCACGGTGATCCATGTGGACGTGATGGATGGCCACTTTGTGCCAAACCTTACTGTGGGGCCGCCGCTGGTGAAGTCGCTGCGCAAGGCTACGAAGTTGCCGCTTGATTGTCATTTGATGATCGAGAACCCCGACCAGTTCATCGCCGAGTTTGTGGAGGCGGGGGCGGATTGGATTTCGGTGCACCAGGAGGCCTGTCGGCACCTGAATCGCACGTTGAATTTAATCCGGAGTCATGATGCCCTGGCAGGGGTGGTAATTAATCCTGCGACTCCAGTGGAAACGCTGACTGAAGTACTTGAGATCATTGATTATGTGCTGGTGATGTCGGTAAACCCGGGTTTCGGTGGACAGAAGTTCATTCCGGAGACGGTACACAAAATCCGGCGTCTGGCCGATCTGCGGGCGCAGCGAGGGCTTAACTACCGTATTGAAGTGGATGGCGGGATTGCGCTCGAAACGGTGGCTGAGGTTGTAAGGGCAGGGGCAGAAATCCTGGTGGCAGGCAACGCGGTGTTCGGTCAGGGCGATCCAAAGACTAACGCCCAAAAATTGCTGAAGGCAGCCACCGAAGCCACACTACTGAAAGTTTAGCGTACTTAAATATTTCTGAGGTGTTATGTCACGTCGTATTCCGATCATTATTCTCGTGTGCACGCTGGCCTTGGCTGTTGGCTGCACAAATAAGAAAGTCTCCAATCCGCTGGCGAATGTCGGCTCTAAACAGCCCGACAAGGTCCTGTTCGATCGCGCCATGGATGCCATGAAGCACAACCGCTTCGACGTTGCGCGGATCACGCTGCAGACCATGATTAACACCTATCCGGACTCTGAATACATCGCACGCGCCAAGCTCGCGGTCGCCGATTCCTGGTATGCGGAAGGTGGCGGGACGGCGTTGTCTCAGGCGGAAATTGAATACAAAGATTTCATTACCTTCTTCCCCAACATGCCCGAGGCGGCCGAGGCCCAGCTGAAGATTGCCAACATCCATTATCAACAGATGGAGAAGCCGGACCGCGACTACACCCATGCCATGCGTGCGGAAGATGAGTACCGCCAGCTCATCACGCAGTTTCCAGACAGCAAACTACTACCCGAGGCCAAGCAGCGTCTGTTGGAAGTGCAGGAAGTGCTGGCGGAGCGCGAGTTTCGTGTGGGACGTTTCTATTACCTGCGCGAGTCCTATCCAGCATCCATTGCCCGGTTGCGGTCAGTGGTGGATCGCTACCCGCTGTACAGCAAAGCAGACGAAACGCTTTATTTGCTGGGACAGGCCTACGAAGGCGAGATTGCGATGGTACGCCGTCGCCCGGGGAATGAAGTCGCCAAATCTCGGATGATTAAAGAGTTTACCAACGGAGCTGCTGAATCTTATTCCCGCATCCTGACGCGGTATCCGCTGATGGATCGTGCAGAGGATGCCAAAGCCCGCCTGGAGGCTTTGCACCAGCCAGTCCCGAGACCAACCAAGGCCGCCGTAGCGCAGAACAAAGCGGAAGAAGATAGCCGCCGGGAAACCGGGATGTTCGGAAAAGTTATGCGCAATTTCCAGAAGCATCCCGACGTGGCGCAGGCAACCAAAGTCGGCGACCCTACCTTAGTGGACCCGCAGATGGTGAGTGCTACGGAAGTAGTGCAGAAGGCAACCCGAGCCATGATGGGGACTCCGGCTCCTTCGGACAACAACGCAGTATCGGTGGAAGCCGTTGGGAAAGGCGCTCCGCCGCCAGATCAAGCCGCCCCACGTTCAGATACCCAAAATCCTGCGACGCCAGTTGATAATTCTGCCGCGCCTGCACCTGTGGCGGCGGATCCGAACGAACTCAAACCCAACGTCGCACCCGATCCAAACGAACTCAAGCCCAACGTGGCGGATGAAAATGGCCAGCCATTGCCGCCGCCGCAGCAAGTGAACGAGCTCGCACCGGGTACTGCGAATCCGGCCACACCGGACACCGCTAAGACGGGCGATGCAAAAACCAGCGACGCTTCCAGCCAGCAAGCCGCGGACGATACCGCAGTTTCGTCCAGCAAACATAAGAAAAAGAAGGGTCTGCGGAAGATAGTTCCCTTCTGAACAGAGGCTTGTCCGAAGATCGTCGGTACGGCTGGTCGGCAGTCATTTCCACCCACTCGTGACTGTCCGGTCGTAACCTGCTTACTGTCCCATTCTCATTGACTTAGGGTAACGGACAAGTTAACTTCGCGCTATCCCCCCTTTCACCAAAGGATTCCCCTTGGCGCGGAAAATACTGCTTGCCGACGATAGTGTGACAGCTCAGAACATGGGCCGGAAAATCCTCAGTGAGGCCGGCTATGAGGTGATCACTGTCAATAACGGGTCGGCGGCGCTGAAAAAAATCGCCGAACAAAAGCCCGACCTCATCGTTCTCGATGTGTATATGCCGGGCTATGGCGGTTTGGAAGTATGCCAGCGCATCAAGGACACAAAAGAGACGGCACGCATTCCCGTCTTATTGACTGTCGGCAAACTCGAGCCCTTCAAACCTGAAGAAGCACGCCGGGTGCATGCCGATGGTTTCATCGTCAAGCCATTCGAGGTTAGCGAGCTGCTTGCCGTCCTGACCAAACTGGAAGACAAGATTGTTCCGCAACCCGAGACTTACAAACCAGGCCGTTTTGCCAAGGCGATCGCCGCAGTCGAAAATTCCGACCCCGGAGAGAAATTCGGCAATGCCGAGACCGGATGGAAAAACCGGATAATTATCCCCTCGGCTGGAAACAAAACTGAAGAATCGGAGCCCGTACCCCACGTCACCAATACTGGCACCGCCTTCCGCGACCTGGGGCGTGGGGAAGACTTCAAACCGGCGGAAGTGAAGTCGACCTTTGAACGGCCCATCCCGATTGGCCTGCCACCAGACATCACGCCCGAGGAAATCGCTGCCATTACGGCGGCTGCGGCTGCGTTTGAAAAGCCCATCGCTCAAACTGTAACCGCCGCCCAGGAATCCAAAGCAGAACCTGCCCCACAGCCAAGGATCGTAGAGGCATCATCCTCGCCAACTATTAGCTCCGACGAGACGTCGGGAATGGTTCAACCTATAGCAGGTGAACGTAGGAAGGGCGAGCGTAGGGAGCGCAGGGAAGCGACGCTCGAAAATACTTACGGTTCCAGCCAGAGCGTTACCCCCGAATCCCCCTCCGACGTGAGCACGTCTAGCAATGAAGTTGCTTCCGTCGCTCCTCTCACAGATCAGCCGGGCACTAATTTCGAAGAGACCATGCAGCCGCAAGTTGAACCGCCCGCCGGACCGGACGCAGAAGTCGCAGCCGCGCTCGCGTTTCTGGCGCCGACGAAGCTTGAGGGCGAAGGAACGAACGCCGGCCTGGGATCCCAGGTTGAGCAGGAGCGCTGGGCATCTTACGGCAGTACAGGTCCGAGGTGGGTTGCGGAACAGATTCCGGTCGACGAACAGGAAGCCACCCTTCCCCTGGATCGTGAGGTGGAGAAGACTCATGCGGCCTTTGCCGCAGCGTTGGCCAATGTAGGTAACAGAGCGGAGGCCGCAGGGGACACGTTCGCACCTTGCGAAGGCGCCCAAAACAATTCAATACAAGAATCTGCTATGGCGTCCGCGGAAACCACAGCGGCGGCGGGACTCATCGCAAATATCCAGCCGGATGCGTTGTTCTATTCTGCCCCGATTGCGGAGATTAAGGAATTCACCCCTCTGGCTGACGCGACGCCGGCCACGGAGCGCGAGGAACTCGCGTCATTCCCCAAAGAAGAATCCGCTTATGCGGCGGCAGCTTCAGCAGGAACGAGCGGGACCGAGCCGGAAACCAATCCTGAAACGAAACCGCAACCGGTCATGTCAGAGAATCCGTCGGATAGCCGGACGCCCGAGCCAGGCGATCTACAACGTGAATCCGAAATGAAAGCGGCTTGGGCGAATTGGAGGCAGATCCGCGAGTCCATCGTGGGCTCCGATTCCACCTCCCACGTTGAAGATGCCAATGCCGGATATCGGGATAGCGGGAAAGAAGATCCACCCTCCTCTCCAATGTCTAATGAGGATGCCTCTTCCTCCGAACCGCCTCAGACTGAAGCTTCCGAAATCGCCACTATCGTGGAGACGATGCTGGCGGAATTAAAGCCTAAGTTGATGGAAGAGATCGCGAAGAAGATGGATACTGAGAAAAAAGGGAAGAAGAAGAAGAAAACGGAGTAGGCAGACGATTTCGAACCCGTTTATACGGTGGGCACAAGGCCAGTTCTACTCCTGATTTTGTTGATCAACCTCTCGACCTTCCGGCCTAAGAAGTACCACCACCACGTCCCCACGACTATAACCCAGATGCCCGCGATTACGCCGTGGTTCCAAGCGAGAGCGTAAAAGATTGCAGAAACGGGGAGATCGATCAGCACAATAAACACCCACACGATACCCAAGATTTGCAATTGCGGAACCAGGGATCCACTCAGACTGATCAGGCAGGCGCATAGATGAGTTGCGGGCAACAAGTACACCCACCTGGATCGCTTCTCTGTCATCCTCATACAGTGTGTCCTGGTTCGTCGGAACGAGACGACTTTCCGCATCGCACAATTGCAGCTGTCAAAACAGGGACGCCAATGCCCGCCAGTATGAACGCGTACCACACAAGAACGTGCAACAAGCCAGCTTCTCTGATAATCGCAGGCCCAACAAACGGGTCATGTAATTCGCTCACGTCCACCCAAGCGAACACGGCCACGACGGGGAGCACCAGTAGACCCAACCACCACCGCTTTCGCGCCAGCAGCACGCCCAACCCGCTTAGAACGCCGTACAGAATGGCCCTCTGAGCCAATGGTGGTTCTTTGTCCATCACCTCCAATAACAGGAGTGCAGGGGCGACAAGGAGTGGGTGTGGCGAGATGCTCATAGGTTCATCATCGGCCAGCGGCTACAGTTGTTGCAAGGTTACTGTTGTTAACAGCGTTTTACACCAACGGGGTCGTTGGTGTAATGGCGATGTTACGACAACAACGGTGTCCGGCTTGCCGTCTATGTGCCGGGCCGGCTGCACCATGAATACTGGCGCGAAGAAATTGCAGCGTGAGGTGGGATCGATTTTCTGCGGAGCACAGGTGCATACTTAATTACCCCTCAAGTGAAGAGTGCTGGTTTTGCCCGGCAAAATGCGCTAGGCTGCGCAATTGTATGGCCACAAAACTCAGCTACGATTTCTTCATCCCCACAGCGTTCAACGGCGCCGACTTTTCGACCGCCCTGCAAAAACTCCTCGACACGCCAATGGAGGAGCGCCGGGTTGACTACGGGGCGTTCTACTTCGACGTGTCAGACGCAGAACATCAACCTGGCCAGACGGTCGGTCTGGTTTCAAGACACCGCATGCGAAATCTGCCTCCCACGGGCGATTCGCGGACAGGCGCGCTGGATCGGCTAACCCTTCCGGATCACCAGAGCGTAGCGGAGCCATGCGCCTTTCTTTACAACTCAGAGTTGAACGTGGTGGTGTTCCAGCGCTCGCCTCACGTGAGCCAGGCCGCGTTCGCCCGGCTGGTCAACTGGGCGGCTCAAACTGCTTTTGTCTTCCTGCCAGTTCTAAGCGAAGACGCGATGACCCGTCTGGCGAAACTGCAAAAGCCGCGACGGTTCGTTCTCACAGTAGCATCACTGCAACCAGCTGAGTACCTTGAGGGTCTCGACTCCAGCCTCAAAGGGCTGGCTCCTTTCGTCCGAGAACTGGCGGGAAGGCGGGTTAGAATTGAGATCAGCGCGCTTCCGAAATCTGACTACCTGTCGAAGGATGCCATCCTGCATACGGTCGGAGCGCTGTTCGGCCGGTTGGACGATGAGCGCCTCGAAAAGCTCGAAGTGGACGGCGAAGACGAGGACGGAAACAACGCTATCGTCGATTTCATTGACGGCGGATTTAGAGGGCATGAGGTACTGGCCGAAGGAGCGCCCCGCCACACGGATATGGGCGTTTTGAAGGACTCAATCCGAAAAGCGTTCGACGTCAGCTCCAGCTATCTATCCAGCCACCTGCGACCGAACGCTCAGGCCCAGCAAGTGCCCATTGCCGGGTAAGCTCTGGGGGAGCTGGCAGGTTTGTGCGCCTGGACAGCGACTCTAAAGCCACGCTCTCGATAGCCCCTTCAAGACCGCGGTGGCCTGTATTATGGCCAGATCCCAATTCCGGATTTGACTGGATAAACAGGCGATAGCACACATTGAGGGTCAATGAGTGCTATGGCGATGTTTCAACAGTTATCCGAGTTCAGTGCTGATTGGGGGA
>DATHJP010000679.1:0-5064 GCA_035489695.1 Terriglobales bacterium | reverse complement strand
TCGGCAAATCCATTAACTTATTCTTTTTCTGGCACTTACATGTTCTATTTTCATTCTGCCGAACCGACCGCACGGTCGCTTCGCAGATGCAAGCGTCCGCCCCGCTAAGCTTGCACAGGCTTTCCACAGGCTTCTGGAACGAGAATTGTAATGTTTCGGCAAGTTAGAAATGCACCTCACTCTGGGGGCGACATTCCTTCCGCCATGGATTCGAACCGGGTGGAATTTTTAATGAATGCGAGTTTGATTCTGCCGGTCGGTCCGTTGCGTTGTTTGGCGATAATAATCTCCGCGACGCCATCGAGTTCGGGCTCGTCCGGTTTGTAAACCTCTTCGCGAAAGATAAATGCCACGACATCGGCGTCCTGCTCGATCGATCCAGATTCGCGCAAATCTGCGAGCTGAGGGCGGTGATCGCCACCACGGCTTTCCGGGGCACGGCTCAACTGGGATAGAGCAACTACCGGCACTTTTAATTCTTTGGCCAGGGCTTTCAGGCCACGCGAAATTGCGGAGACTTCCTGGGTCCGGTTTTCATAGCGGCGGCTTCCCCCCGACATCAATTGCAAATAATCGACAATGATGAGGTCGAGCCCGCCTTGAGACTGCTGCAAGCGGCGCGCTTTGGCTCGCATCTCGCTGAGAGAAATGCCGGGAGTATCGTCGATGAAAATTGGCGCCTGCGCCAGCTGATCCATGGCGCGGACAACTTTGGCCATATCGTCCCGCCAGAGTGACCCGGTGCGCATCTTGTGCGAGTCCACCCGCGCTTTCGAGCATAGCAAGCGTAAGAGCAGCGCCTCGCGCGACATTTCCAGCGAGAACATGCCCACCACTTTCTGATCTTCAATCGCGGCGTTCTCGGCGATGTTCATGGCAAATGCGGTTTTTCCCATCGATGGCCGGGCCGCGATGATCACCAGGTCGGAACGCTGCAGGCCGCTGGTCATTTCGTCCAGATCCGTATAGTGAGTCGCCAGTCCGGTAATGCGCTGACCGCGTTGCAGAAGAGCGTCGATCGAGCCAAATGATTCTTTTACAATTTCTTGAACGCCCATGAATCCGCGGCCGATGCGTTTCTCGGAAAGCTGAAGAATGGCAGCTTCGGCGTCGTTCAGGATGTCGTCGGCCGCATCGCCCTGCTCACCTGCGCGCACGATGGCGGCATTGGCTGCATAGATCAAACCTCGCAGCAGCGCCTTATCACGAACGATCTTGATGTAATGTTCAATGCTCGGCCGATCGGGAACTCCGTCTACCAGGCCGGAGATGTAACCGACACTTCCGATGGCCTCCAGTTCCTTGCGGCGATCCAGCTCTTCCACCAGCGTGATCATGTCGATGGGCCGCGAAGATTCGGCTAGATCGACCATGCGGGTATAGATACGCCGGTGAGAGTCGAGCGAGAAATCTTCTGGGCAAAGATGTTCCGCAGCCTGGTTGAAAGCAAAGTTATCCAGCAGAATCGCGCCTAAAATCGAGCGCTCGGCTTCCACGTTCGCGGGAAGACTGCTCGCAAGAGCGTACTCAGAAATGGCCATGGAGATAGAAGTCCTTGGGTCCCATTATGAGGGGGACGAATAAAAAACGAAAGTACTCGGGCTGATCACTTCAGCGCCGACAGATTTGGTTCCCGGGGAAGGAACCTAGCTCACGATTGCTCGCGTGTCCTACTCTGCTGCTTTTCGCGGCTGCGCGGAAGCGAACACACGGCGAAGCGCTGAGGGAAGTTGTGTAGAAGCTGTGAAATACGATGGATTAATTGTGGACCGTTTATCAAAACTAGGAATTACTCGGCAGAGCCGAAGCTTGCGACCCGACTCTCAGGGGATCGACACCACGGACACAGTATTGTCATTGGTATTGACCACGTAGGCCAGATGTGTGCTGGGGTTCAGATCTAAACCAAGCGGAAAGTTTCCCACCGCGGTTCGGCTCACCACGGTGAAATTGTCCGTATCGATCAGGGCGAGATCGTTCCCGCTCTCTTCCGTCACCAGTGCGGTGTGGCCTCCGGGCGCGAAAACCGCTCCAAAGGGGCGGGACAGGCCTGCGACGGTTCCCAGCACGGAGCCGTTTGCGGCGTCTAAAACTTCGAGTTCTCCGGCATTCGTATCCACCAGACCCAGGCGGTTGCTATGAGGATCCACCGCTACCGTAACTACCCCGGTCAAATCGATGGGGAAAATGGCGTCGATCTGGTTGGTCTGGCTATCAATTACGGTTACGTTGGGAGTGAAGGTTGCGACGTAGACCTGAGAGGTTGGTGAATTCACGTTCAGGCCAAAGCCACAGTTCGGTACGGAAACGATGGTAGTCACAGTATTGGTGTGACCGTTCAGTACCACCACCTTCTTGCCGCCGTTGCACATGTAAACTGAGGCGTTCGAGGAATTCACTCCCAAACCAGTGATGACTGGAACCTTGCTGATCTGAATCTGCTTAACACGGTTGGATCCGCCGAAAATCACAGAAAGCTGCTCCGCTGCGCCGAAATTGCCAACATAAATGCGGTGAAGACTCGAATTTGCAGTGATGGCTTGCGGGTAGGATCCAACCGCCGGGGTCGCGATGACGGTATTAGTGGCGCCGTCAATGACAGAAACGGTGCTGTCGCCCGCGTTGGTTACATAGATCAGGTTGTTTACGCGGTCCACAGCAATCAGCGCCGGAGCGCTGCCAACCTTGATTGTGTCCACAACTGTTTGCGCAGTCGCGGACCAGTTCGCGACCACTAAGAGCAGAACCGCAATGTTTGAAATTTTCAAGGCAGGCCTCCAGCCGCATCAGGCTTGGTTCCGCGACCGATCTGGTCGCCAGATCCCGCGCCCGTTGCAGCTTCTGATGATAGTCCCACTGTCAATGGGAGCGAACCTTGCGCAACTCGGGAGACTCAATTTGAAATCCGAGGGCTTCTCAGCCGCGAAGCGGATTAACAAGGGACTTGTCCTGAAACACCAGGTGAGGCTCAGAGTGTGCAATATCCTGCATCTTGATTGTGGGCCTTTTCAAGCACACAATTAGGGGCGTTTCAGGGTGGCGTGTGCTGTGATGAATCCTCGCAAAGCCGTTTGCATCTTAGCCGCATTCGTGATCGCATTCGTGCCGCTGGCGCTGGGGCAAGGAACATACACTCAGATTGATGTCCCCGGCGCAACGACGACTGTGATTCAGGGAATCAACGCGGCGGGGGACGTGGTTGGCAGTTACAACGATTCCAACGGTTCGCACGGATTTCTTTTAAGTAGCGGCGTTTTTACAACTATTGATTACCCCGGTCCACCGGGTTTCGGGACCGCCTTAGCCGGCATTAATGACGATGGTCAGATTGTCGGCTCCTTCAGGGGCTTTAGCTCCACCATTGGTTTTTCTTACGACGTTCAGACGCAAACATTTACAAACGTGGTTTATCCGACCGCTGTCTACACCATTCCTGTCTCCATAAATAATGCCGGGACTATCGTTGGTGTGTGGAGCGTCTCAGGCACATTTCAAGGGTTCGAACTGATCGGCTCAACCTATAGTCAAATCGAATTTCCGCAAGCGAGAGAGACATGGGTATGGGGAATCAGCGGTGTGGGCGAAATAGTGGGGTATGCGACGCAAGGGCAAAAAACTCTGAGTTTTGCGTTTAAGAATGGCAACTACCGACGATTAAAGCTGCGTAATGCTTCAAGAGCATTAGTGTTGGGAATCAACCACGCGGGAACCGAGCTTACAGGAACTGCTGGCATTGATGCCTTTGTCTACCAAAATGGAAGCTTACAGAGGCTGTCGTTTCCGAATGCCTCGTCTACTACCGCTTATGGAGTCAACGATAAGGGCGAAGTATCTGGCTTGTTTAATGACACAAACGGTTTTTTTCACGGCTTCACGTGGATGCCTCCCGCTGACGCGGCAAAGAAATAGCCCGACCTCTAGAAATCTTTACCAGGCTGAGGAAAAAGGGGCGCCCCGAAGCGCCCCATCAAAAAAGTTCTCAGGGCCTACAGACTGCAATCCCGTCGCCGCCGACAACAGTACCCAGCGTTTCCTGCCTTCCATCCGGCAGGATCTCAATCACTGGACCGTCTTCAGTAGCAACCACTAGGATTTGTCCCACGAAAGCAATATGCCGGTTGTGCAGACCTGTATTCGCATACAGGCCTAATGAAGTTCCATCCGGCCCATACTGTTCGATGGTTCCATCGGTATTGCTTACAAAGACATTTCCTGCTTTGCTGATTGCCAGTCCGACCGGATCGGTTTTATGGGTTTTTATGAATTTGATTCCCTTCTGGGCATCATCAAAGGGAGGAGAAACGCGAACCACCTCGCCGTTTGCTGCGTCCACTGTCAGCAGATTTCCGGCAAAGGGTCCAATGGTCAAAAACGCAGTTGCTGCGCCTCCATTGGAATGTGCGTGCTGGTGAAAAGGAAGTACGGTTTGAACCGGCTGGCGTGAAGTCGTTTTCCACACACCGGTATTGGACAGTCCTTCGGCAAGCGTGGTGCTGAAGAATAGTGGCACTCTGCCCAACTGGCCGGGTTGAAAGCTCAGCCCTTCCGGTCCGCCGCTGGAAGCGAGTTCAGGGAACTGAGTGAAGTCCACGACCATCTTCTGGTTCTGACCGCTTTGGTCGAGGCTCACGATTTGCCGCGGACCTCCGTAGACTCCACTCTGGGCCACGTAAAGGCGCCGGTCTGGACCGCAGGCAAGTCCTTCCGCCGAGGCAAGACCTGTAGCTATGAGGGTTTCGGTAGGCTCGCCAGAATCGTATGGCAAGGGAAAGGAAATCCTGGTTACGGTTCCAGCGGAAGAGCTACTCACCATGACATTGCAGTGACATGGATTGGCGGTGACAATTTCCTGGGTGGCAATGGTCACTGCGCCGTTTCTGGCCAGTGCCCTCCCATTCAGAATGCCGCCGTCGAGCGTGATACTGGTGAGCGCCAGTATGTTTCCCACGAACGTATTGTTGGTCTGGATGGTGGCCGACGAGCCGATCTGCCAAAATACATTGCAATTGACTCCGCCGTTGATAAGCGAAACGGTGGCATTGGTTGCTGTGGTGAGGGTGCTGC
>DATHJP010000678.1:0-4567 GCA_035489695.1 Terriglobales bacterium | reverse complement strand
GGAGACCAGCGGCACCTCGTCGGAGAAGTTAGAGACGCTGGTCCGCATGCTGGAGTCGCAGAAGCCGCAAGCGTCCAAAGTTCTGCTGAAATCCGCGGGCCGGCTTTTCCTGATCAGTCAGAAAGATATTTGCTACGCTTCGATCGAAGATGGGGTTATCAGCGTGATTACTACTGGTCCCACCGGCATGGAAGGTCAGTCAAATTGCCGTACCTTGGAAGAACTGCTCGACAGTCTGGATCCCAATCTTTTTTGGCGAGCGCACCGTTCTTATCTGGTCAATATCAATCGCATCAAGGAAGTTGTGCCCTGGTTCAAGAGTTCCTATCAGTTGCGCATGGATGATAAGAAGCAGACGGAAATTCCGGTGAGCCGCGCCCAGACTAAGCGCTTGCGGGAATTGTTCGGACTGTAGAGTCCTATAAGAGCCGTATTAGTCCCGGCGATGCACTGTTCCCGCAACAGGCCAGGACCGGTACCAAAGAGTTTCGAGCCAGGTACTCTCGTTGCATTCACTTCCTCTTGCGTGTAGATTCAATAGAAGTAGCTTTATGCGGTTAATCTGGAAACGGATAGCGTGTTTGTGCCTATTGCTGACGCTGTGGTCAGCAGTAGCGGTTGTCGCGCATCACCATTCGAGTGCGACCGACGCGTTGAAATGCTCGGTCTGCAAGGCCGCACATGCAGCAGCTCCCAAGGCTACTTCCAACCTGCCGAAGACAAGTTCTGTTTGCCTATCCACCTTTCGGCAGGAACCTGAGTCCGCCAAGCAGCGGCTTGTTGTCTTCGCGCTCAGCGTTCGCCCCCCTCCTACCGTCTAGGTTTCAGAAAACCAAAATCTAATTGGACTCGTTCTGTATCCCTATTCTTTTAGGAGGAATCATGCTTGCTTCTTGCAAGAAGTCGCTGGCTTTTATGGTAGTTCTTTGTCTGGCACTGGGGGTTAGTGCGAACGCGCAATCGGGCGGCAGTTCGACGTCAGTGACAGGTACGGTAGTGGACCAAACTGGTGCCGTAGTTCCGAATGCGAGCGTGGAGATTCGTAATCCGGTCAGTGCCTTTCAGCGAACCACGTCGACGGACAGCGCCGGGAAATTCAGTATTCCCAATGTTCCGTTTAATCCCTATCACGTGACTGTAACTGCACAGGGCTTTAATTCCTACACTCAAGACACGGATGTGCGGTCCGTGGTTCCCGTGAACCTCAGCATTAGCCTGAACGTAAAAGGGTCGGAGGAGACCGTTACCGTGGAGGCTGCGGGTGGCGATCTGTTAGAGAACGATTCGACGTTTCACACCGATGTGGACCGCGACTTGTTTGACAAGATTCCGCTGGAGAGCTCGTCTTCGTCAGTAAGTTCGTTGATTACCCTGGCTACGCCGGGAATCGCGGCCGATTCCAATGGTCTCTTCCACGGGATGGGTGATCATGCGGAGAACTCATTTTCAGTCGATGGCCAGCCGATCACGGATCAGCAAAGCAAAGTATTTTCAAATCAGATTCCCCTCGACTCGATCCAGTCGATGGAAGTCATTTCGGGCGCGCCGCCGGCCGAATTCGGCGAGAAGGCAAGCGTCGTGATCAACGTTACCACGCGATCAGGTCAGGGGATGACGACGCCCCATGGCGCGGTCACAGCTTCGTACGGAAGTTTCGGCACGTCCAATCTGGGTTTTAACTTTGGTTACGGAGGCCAGAAGTGGGGAAACTTCATCTCTGCCAATGGGCTGAACAGCGGCCGGTTCCTCGATCCGCCCGAGTTTACCGTTATGCATGCCAAGGGTAATGAAGAGAACATATTTGATCGCTTGGACTTTCAGCTCTCCAATGCAGACTCCATCCACTTGAATCTGGGTTTCACCCGCTCATGGTTTCAGACGCCCAATTCTTTCGACGCACAAAACGCAACCGCGTGGTCTGGGCTGGTGGTCGACAACGGCGGACTTGATCCCAATGGCAACGTGGTTGGCCCAGCAGATCAGCGATCGCAGATCAAGACCTTTAACATCGCCCCGTCGTGGACCCGGCTGCTAAATGCCAACACCGTATTTACCCTGGGTGCTTTCGTTCGGCGAGACCAGTTCAACTATTACCCTAGCGGAAATCCGTTCGCCGATCTGGCGCCGGACCTCCAACAAGAAACGCTAAGTCAAGACCGCACGCTGACTAACGCGGGTCTTCGTTCCGATATCTCGTACGTGAAAGGCATTCACAACGTAAAGACTGGTGTGACCTATCAACACACTTTTCTTGACGAGAACAACCGCTTCGGGATCGCTGATCCGACGCTGAATTTCGTCTGTTTCAATGCCGACGGAAGTCCGAATACTGATCCCACAGTCACCTCTCCGGGGCAGTGTGGAGGAGCGCAGAACCCGGGTGGCAGTGCGAATCCAGGCTTCAACCCTGTTCTGCTTCCGTTTGATCTCACGCGAGGAGGAGGTCTATTTCCGTTTAACGGTCACGCTGACATTAAACTGCTCTCTCTGTACGTGCAGGATGCGATCACTAAGGGAAACTGGGCTCTCAACCTCGGGCTGCGCGGTGATATCTACAACGGCCTGACTTCGCACAAGGAAGCTGAGCCCCGTATCGGAATCGCTTATAACATTAAGAAGACCAACACGGTCCTGCGCGCTTCCTATGCGCGGATACTTGAAACCCCTTTCAACGAAAACCTGGTGCTCACCAGCACGGGATGTGCTAATCCCGTGTTGAATCCGCTTCTGACCTGTTCGTCAAATGTGGTTACACCCTTCAGTCCCGGATGGCGCAATGAATTTCACGTGGGCTTGCAACAAGCGCTTGGGCGGTATCTGGTGTTCTCGGGCGAGTACGTGTGGAAATACACGCATAACGCTTACGACTTCGGAGTATTTGGAAGCACTCCGCTCACCTTTCCGATTGAATGGAACAACTCCAAGATTCCAGCTTTTGCTGGACGCGTGAGCGTGCCCAACTTCCATGGGTTCAGTGCTCTGTTCGTGTTCTCGAGCGTTACTTCGCGGTTCTTCAATCCGCAGATCGGCGGCGCGGGTGCTGTCCCGCCGGGAAGTAGTGGAAGCGTTTTCACTCCGTTCCGCATCGACCATGACGAAAAGTTCAACCAGACCACTCACATGCAATATCAGCCGTGGAAGAACGGGCCGTGGGCCGGCTTCAATTGGAGGTATGACAGCGGACTGGTGGCTGGCGCGGTGCCAGTTTCCGACGGCGGACCGGTCGACCTCGCAGCCAGCGGACTTACTCCTGACCAGGAATTTCAAGCTGGCATGTTCTGCGGAAGCGTACGCGCTACTCCAACTACACCTTTGCCGTCGCCATGCCCGGCATCAGAGTTCGGATCCACTCTGGTGAGCATCCCGGCGCCTGGCACGGCAAGTGATGACAAGAATCCGCCGCGTGTCGCTCCCCGGAATCTGTTCGATATCACGGTGGGAGACGACAACCTTTTTCGCGGTGATAAATACAAATGGAGTCTTCAGCTCACTGCGATTAACGTGACCAACAAGGTGGCGCTGTACAACTTCTTGTCCACCTTCACTGGAACTCATTACGTCACGCCACGCAGCTTCAGTGCGGAGTTAGGCTTCACGTTCTGAGCGAACTCGTGGAAAGGCGCCCTCCTTTCGGGGCCGCCTTCCACGATTTTGATTAAGCGGCGATGGCTTCCAGAGCTGTTTTATTACGGATCACCAGCGTAGATCCTTCCAGGCGGATAAGTTCCTTCTTCTTCAAGTCACTGAGAAGGCGGGTGACGGTCTCGCGTGAGGAACCGATCATCTGGGCCATTTCCTCGTGGGTGAGGCTGGATCGGATACGGATTTCACTGGCCGCGTTTTCTTTTTCCCGGCCGGTTGTCCAAGAGAGTAACAGTCTGGCCAGTTTCCCGGCGGAGGAGCGCGCCAGGACCAGGTCGTGGATGTCACGGTAGGCTGACTGAAACTCGCGACTCAAAGCTTGGGCGGAGTGAAGTCCCAGCTCTCCATTTCTCTCCACCATTCTCATCAAAGCCTCGCGTTCAATGAAGTTCACCTGGCATGGGCCAGCCGTTTCCGCGGTCAATTCGTAACAGGTTCCGGAGATAACCGCGCTCAAGCCTAATACTTCTCCTGGTTCCGCCATTTTAAGAATCAGGACCTTGCCTTCTCGTGAAGTGGTGGAGAGCTTGACTTTGCCGGAACACAGAACCAAAGCGCCGCGCGGCATTTGGCCTTCGACGAAGAGCACAGCGCCGCCAGGATATGTACTGAGATGGCTGGCGCTACTGAAAGATTTCAACACGGGCGGAGAGAAGCAGCAAAACCATTTGTCTTTGCGCAATTTGCACGTCAGACAACTTTCGATAATTTCCAATCCGTATGGAGTGTTCACGATCCACACCTTGGCGAAGAGGAGACGCGCCGGACTTGTGCGACGCCTATCTCACGGGCGGTTTTGCGTTTGCTCAGCAACGCGGCTACCAGCACGCGGGTCGCTGGATCTGTCGATTTCAGGCCATGAATCAATTCCCATGCGGCGGAAGCATCGGCATCCTTATGCCATAACAAACGGCAGGCGAACAGG
>DATHJP010000677.1:0-9357 GCA_035489695.1 Terriglobales bacterium | reverse complement strand
GCTACGGTCGGGAGTATTGCTCCTATTCACCTGGATTTCAGTAGCGCCGGCGTCCCGCCGGCAACGATGGGGATATCCTGCCCCCAGACCCATACCCAAGGCCAATTCTTCAAACCAGCCTTGGTTGGATTGTCTGCGACGTATCGGATGGCACGTTGGAATTCATTTTCATTTCTACTGAGGTGGTCATAGTACTCTCTCTGCCAAAAGGCGCCTTGACAGTCGAGCAGATCATTAGCCTTCTTAGCTGTAAAAGATTTCCAACTGTGGACGACTGAGGCTAGGGAGTAGTCGACGAATATGCCTGCAACCACATGAACGTGATTGGGCATGATGACCCAGGCGAATAAAGAATAGCGTTTCTGGTCGAAGAATCGGAGCGCTTGCGCCGCCAGGTCCGCCACGGCCGGATTTCCAAGGTGGCAGGCTCCCGCTCCCTGGTCGAGATAATGTTCTGTAATTTTGCTTGAGAGTCGCTGAATTTTCTTACGCTCGTCCGGACTCAGGTTTCGGTTCAGCTGACGGGCGGTTCTGACAATACTCTCGTGTTCGGAGGAGATTTGCTTGAGAACCGACTGCGGAATCGAGTCAGCGAGTCTGAACGTGATGAAGTAATTTCCGGCTTCTGCTTCCCAATGCGGAAGATGACCGCGATTTCGAATTTTGACTTCATCCCGGCGGGGGATGGATGCGCTCCAGAGAGCCGGCGGGACGCCGGCGCTACGGTCGGGAATATTGCTGGCCCTATTCTTCGTTGTCATCTTTCTTTTCTTCCGAGTCGCTTACGTCAATCAAGGGAGACGAGATTACGTAAGCGTCACTGGCCCACTTGCCCAAATCGATCAGGCGGCACCGCTCGCTGCAGAAAGGAAACTCGGGATCCTTGCGGGTTACCAGCTTCTTGCAGGTAGGGCAGTGGAGTCTAATGGTGCGTTTGCCAACCATAAAGCCAAGCGGTGCGGGGTGCTCGCTAAACTAGAATTTTCGCGATCAGGTCGTAGTCGTGAGTTTCAGTAATCTGGCAGCGGTAGAACTGCCCAGCTTCGGGAACGATTTCCTCGGGCACGTCAGTTACAAAAACTTTGCCGTCAATCTCAGGAGCGTGCATCGAAGTTCGTCCTTCGAGCAGCAAGTCGCTTTCCTCCGACGTGCCTTCGAGCAGCAAATCCAGTTCTGTGCCGAGGAGCGCCCTTTTTTTCTTCTTACTGATGCCCCGCTGAATCTGCATCAGTCGCTTGCGGCGGCTTTCGATTTCACGGCTCGAAAGCTTCTTTTCGAGGGAGAAAGCTCCTGCGCCTTCCTGATCGGAGTAGCCGAAGGCTCCCATCCAGTCGAACTCGGCTTCGCGAACGAACTCGCACAATTCTTCAAACTCCCTGTCAGTTTCTCCGGGAAACCCCACGATAAAAGACGTACGCAGCGTGACATTCGGAATGGAACGGCGCATCTCATCGATAGAGCCTAGAAAGATATCTGCGCCGCCGCCGCGTTTCATGCGCTTCAGCACTGCCGGTGAGGCATGCTGCAACGGGACATCGATGTAGGAGCAAATCTTGTCGTGAGATGCAATCGTCTCCAACAGACGACGAGTGATTTTGTTGGGATAAGCGTACAAGAACCGAATCCAGCGGAGATCTTCGATGGCAGCGAGTTTTTCGAGCAGCAGAGCCAAACCATCCTTGAGGCCGAAATCCTCTCCATAGCAAGTGGTGTCCTGGCCAATGAGAGTGATCTCACGCACGCCGGAGCTGGCGAGACGTTCCGCCTCGGCGATTACAGATTCAAATCGGCGAGAGCGAAATTTGCCACGCAGTTGTGGAATAATGCAAAACGCGCAGGGATGATCGCATCCCTCCGCAATCTTGATATAGGCAGTGTGGCGCGCCGTGGCCAGAATTCGCGGTGTCGCGTCATCGTACAGATAATTGGGGAGATCGGCGATGGCGCCGTCCCAGGATTCGCGGGAAAAACGACCTTGCGCCTCGCGAGCATCTCCCTCAGGACGCGACGTTAGGATTTTGAACGGGGAATTCTCCGCTGCGGCTGGCGCAATTCCGGCGGCGGCAAGGATGTTTTCCAGTTCTCCGGTACCGACCACGGCATCCACTTCAGGGATGTTTTTGCGTATGTCATCGCGGAAACGTTCAACCAGGCAACCGGCAACTACGAGTTTGCGGGCACGACCAGAACTCTTATGGCGGGCCATTTCCAGAATCGTATTGACTGATTCCTGCTGGGCGCTCTCGATGAACGAGCAAGTGTTGACCACCAGGACGTCGGCGTCTTCGGCATTTGGGGTTAATTGGGCTCCAGCCTGCGCCAACATCCCCATCATGACCTCGCTGTCTACCAGGTTCTTGGGGCATCCCAGGCTGACAAAGCCAACTTTAGGGCCCAGGAGACACGAGTCCCTGCCAGCGGGAGGCGCATCCTGAATCGCGACAGAAGAGGGTTTTGACGGCATGCGGTCTCTTGATTCTAACATTCTCGAGGAGGCGGCACTCCGCGGTTTCAGGCGGTTAGTCTTGGTAGAGGCAATCGAGGATTTATCCACAACGAGCTATGTTGCAGCTGGCGTGCTACCCTAGTCGGACCCATCCATAGGAAACTCGTAAAGGGAGGAGAAATGGCGCCGAAATTTTTCAGGATCGCGGTCATGATAGCGATGACGATCTTGGCAGCGGGTGCCGTTGCTCAAGAAAACGAGCTGACAGGAATTATCGGACGCACTTTTATCAGCGACCAGGGCGTAATTGGAGCAATTGGCACTGACACCGTCCTCCATTCCGGGAACGGGCTGACATTTGAGGTGAACTATGGCCACAGAATCTGGCATGGAGGGATAACCGCACTGACCCTGGAAGTTCCCTTCGTGGTCAATCCCGACGAAGATTTACATTTCAAGCACAACCTGATACCCGAGGGGTACGCGTCGTACTTTATTACGCCTTCGATTCGCGCCAACCTGTTTCCTTCTAGCGGAGTTTCCCCGTGGATCAGCTTTGGTGGTGGATTTGGGCACTTCAGTGAAAAATCTGAACTGGAATTCGGCGGAGCCAATCCCGGTAAAACCGGAACCAACACCGGAGTCTTCCAGATGGGGGTGGGGCTGGACGTAAAAATACTGAAAACCTTCAGTCTGCGTGGACAGCTGCGGGACTTAAACTCTGGCGTGCCCCAGGTAAACGTAGATACCGGCAAGAGCCGTCAACATAACTTGTTTGTGGGCGCCGGAGTTGTGTGGCACTTCTGAGCCGTCAGCGACGCGCGGTGGCAGTTATCTCATCGAACAATTCTGGCAAGCGGCTCGCATCTTGGGCACAGTCTCCAAATCTGGCGCCTTCATAATGCCGGGTAAAGCGCGCCACCGAATCGCGAACCAAAATATCTCTAATGCAAGTAACAAACTCTGTGGGGGTTTGTGCTGGTGATTTGCGCCACCCCCGCCGTTCCACCAACCGGATCATTCGCTCATACCAGATGGATGCTGCCAACCGGGGTGCCTTCTCGGGATGCGCGGCAATGCGCCTGATACGAAGGCCACGTAATAACCTGCCAGCATTGACTAGAAAAAGAAGCGGCACCGAAACCAGGAGGCCCGCGATGCTCCAGTGCCCCGGAGAATCCAGTGTTTTTTTCTGAATGTGTCGGGCCGCACCCAGCAATGCGAAGTAGCGCTGTCGTGCCCAATTTCGTGCCTGCTCGAACAACTGGCGGCTGTTGCGAACCGCTCCTTGGCCAAGAATCTGTTGGTGTCTGGTATCGAAGTTTACTATCCATTCCCGCCAGAATGATTGCATGGCGTCCCAGTACATCATCATCCGGCTCCAGCGGCCGTGCTCCGCCCCTGGACCGGCGGGTGTGGGATCAAAGCTCACCCAGCCATAGCCGGCAAAGTAGGCCTCGACCCAGGAATGTGCATCCCTGGCCCGAACCAGGTATTGAGACGTGAGGTCATTGAACTCGCCGGTGCGAAATCCATTTACCACCCGCGAAGGAATTTGCAGCGTGCGAAGCATGACTGCCATCGATGACGCAAAATATTCGCAGTGTCCCTGTTTGCGTTCAAAAAGAAAATTGGCCAGCGGATCGCGCTGTACTGTTCGGGGAAGTTGCAGCGTGTACTGGAAATGAGTGCGGAGATAGTTCTCGATAGCCTTGGCCTTGTCGTAATTGTTGTCAGCGGAGGCTGCAATCTGTCGGGCCAGCTGTGGAATGCGAGGATCCAACGCCGGCAGTTGCAGGTAATTCAACAAAACCGGCGCAGGAGAAGGGTCGGACGAAGTACGGAGAAGTTTCGCGTCGGGGTTGGTGAGACGCGAAGTGGCCTGGTAGCCGCTCACCGGATGTTCGAGATCCAGGTCAAAGATAGCGGCGCCACTGTCGATGGCAACCAGGCTATAGTTCCCGCGCAAAATACGCGGCACGGCCGCCAAAAAGAAAACATTCACACCAATCGGCTCCATCAGCACTCGATAATGAATGGTATGTAGGCTCTCCTCCGCCGACGGTGCTCCTCTTAACCCCGGGCTGGACAATGCAAAGAGCCCATCGGGGCCGGCAGCCAAAACCCGTTTCTCCTGAGAATTGGTCCAAGTCCTGCCGTCGAATAGATTTAACGTTACCCCTCGCCAGTTGAGGTCGAACCCGCCGCTGTGATCGCCGTCAATCTGAACGTGCATGACGACCGCACTGGACTGCTGGATCTGACCGATGCTGCCAAGTTGCACCCGGTCATTGAAGCCCGTGGTTAGTTCGCCGACCGGAGAATACCCGCTTAAGTAACCCGCGGAGATGCGCGGCAGGACAAAGAAAATGGCCGCGCCTCCCATCAAAATGAGCACTACCAGTAGCGGGGTAGCGATGGCCAGCGAGAAGGCCATGTGCCGATAAGCCCTCAAATCGCTCGATTCTTTGCATTGAATAGTGGCTTTGGCAGAGGCTCGTTTCATCTCCATAAGGACGAAGGTCGCCACAGCCATCAGGAGAAATCCGCCGAATGCCAACAGGAATACGCTGTCTACAGTCAGCAATGCGGCGGCCAGCACCATCAGAAAGGAAATCACGGACAGAAAGTAATGATCCCGAGCGCGTTGGGCGGAGAATAGCCGGACCACCATAACGAACAAAACCAGATGGACGGTTGCATTGAGAAAGCTACCCGAGATCAAAAGATAGTCGACAAGATAAAAGGCTACATAAACGATGGTGAGCACGGTCGTCCAGCGTTCAGGGATTACCAGATTGCGACGCTTAACGAGTGTGTAGCCGCGAACCAGAAGGGCGGCGCTGACCGCTACGACCGTCGGAATATCCAACCCGCCCGTCGAGGCGAGGGTTGCAAAGCCGGTGAATACCAACAGATAAAGCGCGAGTTCAAAGTAGCGGTGAATGGCTACGGCAAGAAGAACCGGCGTGGAACGTTGTTCGATGGCTGAAAGCACTGGTGTCTTCTATTGTTCGTGATTTCGTCGAGGAAGGGAAGAGCACGTTGGGTACTGTCGTACTGAGGGTTCTTAGCGAATGTTAGAATCGAAAAGGTCAGGCATCGGTCCCGCGCGACGCGTTCCCGCCAACCCCGCCAGGTCCGGAAGGAAGCAACGGTAACGGGCTCTTGCGTGTGCAGTGGGTCTCCGGTGCCTGGCTTTTATCAAGCAGAGTTGGACATTGCCCGGTGGCTACGTCACAATAACCGTTTTACATTTCAACCGGAGTTCATAAATAGTGAGCCAACCTGTACCCGCAAGAGCAAAGATCAGCGCTCTTGGCACTTACGTCCCGCCTCGCCTGTTGACCAACGAAGATTTAGAGAAAATGGTTGATACCAATCATGATTGGATCATGGAGCGCACCGGCATCCGCGAACGACACATCGCCGACAAGGGCGTAGCCACAAGCGATTTGTCGGTTGAGGCAGCTAAGAAAGCGCTTTCAGAACGCGGACTGAAGCCAACTGACCTCGAAGCCATTCTGGTGGCGACGGTAACTCCCGATATGTTGTTTCCTTCCACCGCCTGCCTGGTCCAGCATAAGTTGGGAGCAAAAGGAGCCTGGGGATTTGATCTCTCCGCAGCTTGTTCGGCTTTCGTTTACGCCTTGCAGGTAGGATCCCAATTTATTGCCACCGGCGCTCATAAAAAAGTCATGGTGATTGGCGCCGACGTGATGTCCTCGATCATTGACTACACGGATCGCGCAACTTGTGTGATTTTCGGCGATGGAGCTGGCGCAGTGATCCTCGAACCTGCCGAAGATGATTCAGTGGGCATGATCGATTTCATACACGAGGTGGACGGCTCGGGAGGATGTTCCCTCTACATGCCCGGTGGGGGAAGCCTGCATCCAGCCACTCACGAAACCGTCGACAAGAAGATGCATTACGTTCACCAGGATGGCCAGGCGGTGTTCAAGTTTGCCGTGCGCAAACAAGCAGAAATATGCGAGAAGATTCTTCAACGGAATGGGCTGAAGGGTAGCGATATTGACGCGTTCATTCCCCATCAAGCCAACCGGCGAATCATTACCGCGACCGCCGACCGGCTGGGATTGAAGCCCGAAAGCATAATCATCAACATCGACCGCTACGGCAACACCACCGCAGGCACAGTGCCACTGGCGATGGACACAGCGCGGCAAGAGGGCAGATTAAAGAAGGGCGATCTGGTACTGCTGGCGTCGGTGGGAGCGGGATTTACAGTGGGCGCTACGTTATTGCGCTGGGCCTACTAACTTCCGAAACCGCCTAGCTGCTTTTCTGCTGCTCGAAGGGCTTTTGCAGATACTTCCTCGCCTCTTCCTGCGCACCCTGAGTATTGTCATTGGTCTGCAGAGCCTGACGATACTCGTTGGTCGCGCGTTCGCGTTGTCCCGTGATATCGAAAATCTTGCCCAGCCCGATATGGCTCCAGACTTCCGTCCACCGAGGATCGCCGTCGCCATTCAGAGATTCGCGATAGGCATTAGCCGAAGCTTGATAATTGCGCTGTAAAAAGAAAACTTCGGCTACGCGATAGTGCGCCAGCGAACTGTTCTTGTTGACTTCGAGAGCTTTGTTGAACTCCAGCAGTGCGCCGGCCAGGTCACCCTGCTGAATTAACCCCTGACCGCGGAGAATCGAAGCACGCAACTTGACGTCGCTGGAATTCTTCAACACACGGTCGTCGGGATCGACCGAAATACGCCGTGGCTTGCCAAAGGTTTCAATCGTGAACGGCGAATTCGTGCCTACGACTTCCACGCGTTTGTCTTCAGTTTTGCCGTTGGTATCAATTTTCAATTCCACCGGCATCCGAAAAAGATCCAGATCCTGGGAAATCTCCCCCACCACACGAAAGCCTTTGTTGTTCCCCAGGCGATACACCGTGTATTTGGTCTTAAATTCGGGCGCTCCGGTGGAATCGAGCCACTGGGAAAAGAACCAGGTCAGCTTGTCGCCGTAATTCTGTTCAGCAATGGTGCGGAAATCGTCCAGCGAGGCAGATTTGCCCGCGAACTTTGCGGCGAAGGTTCGCATGGTCTGATCATACTTTTGATCGCCGGTCACCCACCGCAGCATATGTAAGATCATTGCGCCTTTATCTGTGACCAGCGATTGGAATTCAGGCGAAAAGATGTCGAGCTTCCCCGCGCTGGAAAGAGGAGCGGTATCGTAGGCGAGGGCGCCTACTGACATATCTTTTACCGCTTCTTCGAGACCTGCCGTCCCGGCAGCATTCTCCACATAACGAGCTTCAGAGTATCGCGCAAAACCATCACTCAGCCACCAGTCGTCTCTCGAGGCCGGGCTGACAGAGACACCCCACCATTGATGAGCGATGGTGTTTGCCAGCAAACGATAGTTGACTTTGTCGGAAATCGCTCGACTGGCGATGAGGGCCATTTCGGGCGCCCAGGCGGATGGCACCGTGTCATCCGGTATCTCAATGACTCTTAGCGTTGTAGATGGCGCGGGCCCATACAAGGTCACGTAATAAATGAATTCCTTGACCGCGGTTTCTGTGTAGGTGGCTCCCATCTTCTGATGAGCCGGTTTGAAGAAAACGTGAAGATCAAGTCCAGCCTCGTTACTTTTAAATTCCTGGAACATCCCGGCCACGATAGTTCCCGGGAAACTAGGCTTATCCCAGATGAAGGTATACGTTTTGGTGGGCACAGCGCCGGCTGCTGCTTTCTTCGACGGCGGAGTGGTGCTCTCGCTTCCCTTGCCGCTTCCAATCACCAGCATGTGACTGGGCACCGTGATGTTCATATTCGCGGTGAAGCGATTGATTCCGTATGCGTTCACCGGAAACCAACGTCCCGCATACAGCAGATAGCTGGTCTCATCGCCGACGGAGGCCAGCTTCAAACCTTGCACTGGACTATCATCGGCACTCTCGAGAACACCCGCGTAGTCGAACGTCAGTGTGGTGGAATAATCCTTTGGCATCGTCGTCGGCAGTTGCACACGAATCGTCGAGTCCTGGGTACTGCGCTCTGCAGTCAGCGGCTTACCCGCAGCATCGAGCACCTTGCTCACCCGCAAACCGTTATGCAACTCAAAGGTTGCGGTGTTGAGATCTTCCAGCGCGGTGAACTTCACCTTGGCGCGGGCCGTAATTTTGTGAACATGGGGGAGGAGTTCGGCGTCAATCTGATAGTCGTCCACCCGCAGGCGCATTTTTTCCGCCGCCCAAGTGGGGACGGCAATGACCAGAAGCAAGCAGACCAAACAGATTTTGAGAGCCCGACAGTTACTCCGGGGATAAGAGATCGTCAAAAACAGTCTCCTGCAGAGTGATTAATTTCTTTGATGAGGATTGTCACTCAAAAGATGCTGTTGGCACAAGGTTTACACGCGTTTTTGCTGCTTTTATTCGCGGCTACCCAGCCGACGCTTCTATCCGACTTGCGCGCCTACCATGAAGGACCTCAAGGACCATCTCAGCAGCACGGCCAGTAGGATGCGTCGCCTCGGTAGCAGGTCCCCGCAGACGAACTCTGACGTTGGCCAGGCCCTCGATCATTTTGTCGCGCGCCGGACCGTAGGGAAGAATCTCATTCATCCTGGCGACCACTTTTTCCACCGTAAAATCCTGTTGCACCAGTTCTGGGATCACCTGCTCTCCGGCAATCAAGTTCACCATGGCGAAGTGAGACACCTTGATGCGCGGCCGTCCCAGAAGATAAGTGACGGAAGAAATCCGGTAGACCATCACGAACGGCGTGCCCATGATTGCGGCCTCGACAGTGGCGGTGCCGCTGGCAATAATTCCAGCCCGCGAATGCAAGAGCGCTGGCAAGGCTTCTGGCATCAGATGAATGCTCGGAAGATTGCCAATCAGCGATTCCAGGAAACTTCGATCGAGAGTGGGAGCG
>DATHJP010000676.1:0-4198 GCA_035489695.1 Terriglobales bacterium | reverse complement strand
TTCAGTGGGACAAGCTATTAATAATGCAAAGATGGGATGCACTAGAGAAACTGCTGCGACCGTCAGTCGCAAAGCAGCGAACCAAATCTTTCTGCCGGAGCCCTACCACACTATGGTCATTGTGGCCCAGTGCCTCGGCTTGCGCGTGAGTGAAATACTTGCTTTGCAATGGCAGGACATCCACTTCGACGAACTCACCATGCGGGTGACGCGGGGGACGGTCGACGGAGTGGTAGACGAGGTGAAGACCGAATACTCGGAAGACGATCTTCCGCTGGATCCGGATCTCGCCACTGCCCTACTGCACTGGAAACAGCAATGCGCGGAGTCGGAGGAAGGCTGGGTATTTCCCAGCCCTATCACTAGCCGTTGTTACCACGCGAGTCCAATTCAGCAGGATTACCTTCGCCCTGCTGGACGAAAGCTCGGGTTGGGGGACATCGGCTGGCATACTTTCCGACACACTTACCGGTCTTGGCTGGATTCCGTGGGAACTTCGATGGGTGTGCAACAAAAACTGATGCGGCACGCTCAGATTGCGACCACCATGAACGTTTATGGGAACTCGATGATGGAGTCTAAACGCGAAGCCACCCGCAAGGTAGTGCGGATGGCATTAGGGCCGACCATAGGGAGCCAAAATAAAAGGGCTGCCGAAGCAGCCCTGGAATGATTCTCGCTCAAGGGCAAAGTGCCCTTTTTTGCCCTTTTTTGTAAAAACGTCCTTGCTCGTAACCCTATGATGCAGTTGGTTGCGGGGGGTGGATTTGAACCACCGACCTTTGGGTTATGAGCCCAACGAGCTACCAGACTGCTCCACCCCGCGCAATAATCATAACATCAATTCTTTAGCTTGTGGCGCTCGCAGGCGGCTACGATTTTTGTGGGATCGATGGCCTCGCTGTCGATTTGTTCTTCCAGGATTGTGCCGTCTTTGCCGATCAGGAAATTTACTCGGCGGGCGGCTTTGTATTTGTCGGTGTAGATTCCGTATTTGTGAGTGACTTCTCCGCCCCAATCGCTTAGCAGGGGGAAGGTGACGCCGATCTGGTCGGCGAAGGCTTTATTGGCGAAGGGGCTGTCCATGCTTACACCCAGGACCTGGGTGTCGGAAGCTTCCAGTTTTTGTAAATTCTTCTGGAAGTTTTTCATTTGCTCGGTTCAACCACCGGTAAAGGCGAACACGTAAAATGCCAGCACGACATTTTTTTTGCCGCGATAGTCGCTCAAGTTGACGTCTTTCAGGTCGTTGCCGGTGAAGTATTGCAGTTTGAAATCTGGGGCTGCGTCGCCGACTTTCAACTTGGGAGGCGGTGGCGCTGGCTTTTTCTCGTCCGCTTGAAGTTGCGGCGACGTTAGTACTGCCATGAGCATTAGCGCTGTCAGGGCGCTCGATACAGCTTTTCGCATAGGGGATCTCCGATCAGAGTGGCTTATTAAAAGCTTATTCTTTCGGGGGTGGAGGGTCAACCAACTCGACATTGTTTTAGCTGGCAATATTACGTACATTTTTTCTTGGAGCAATCAGCGCTTGAGTTTGAGGGGCTCAAGTTTTGGTTTCAGTTGTCAGATCTTAGTTCTCTGTTCTCAGTTGTCACGTATCAGTTCTCAGGTTTAGCAATTGGCCCGTCGCGGCCTTTGCCGCTGGAAATCAAAACGGCGGGCAGTTGCGGAGAGGAAACACGTAGCCGTACATCATTCAGCCGCGAATCATCCGCCCATGAGCCTGCTTACTCTCAATGATATTTTTTCCGCCGTGGTCGAGCGGGACGATCCTCGCGTCATGATGCATCGCGAGTCCGGCCACTGGATTCCTATTTCTTCCCGCGAGCTGTATCAAAAAGTAGCCGGCGTCAGCCGCGCTCTGACGTCGTGGGGGATTTCCAAGGGGGATCGAGTTGCGATTCTGAGCGAAAACCGGCCGGAGTGGACGATTGCGGACTTCGCTTCCCTGCTGCTAGGCGCAGTTGTGGTCCCGATTTACACCACGCTGACGGCGGAGCAGACGGCCTACATCCTCCGCGACTCAGGGGCCCGGATCGTTTTCGTTTCCAACGGAGAACACCTGCAGAAAGTTCTCAGCATTCAAGATCAGACTGTGGTGGAAAAAGTTGTGGTCATGGACAAGGTCGACAGGACGCGCGCGTCGCTCATGTCCGATCTGATGCAGGCGGGTGGCCCCTACGGCCAACTGCAATCCGATGCCGCGGGCCGCGCCATTCAACCCGACGATCTGGCTACCATCATTTACACCTCGGGAACCACGGGCACGCCCAAGGGCGTGATGCTGACGCATGGCAACATGGCGTCGAATCTGGCGTGCTCGCTTTCAGATTTTGGCATTCAGCGCGGAATGATCAGCATTTCGTTTCTTCCGCTGTCGCATGTCACGGCGCGGCACGTGGATTTTGTCATGCTTTATCACGGAGTCACGATTGCGTACGTGCCCTCGGTGGAGCAGCTCCCGCAGGCGCTGCTGGAAGTGCGGCCGACTATTTTTGTTGGCGTGCCGCGAGTGTATGAGAAGGTCCACACCAAAGTAGATTTGCAAGCCAGGGGATTTCCCAAACGAAATATTTATCAATGGGCTCTCCGCGTGGGACGCGACCACGAAGTTGAGATTCTTGCCGGAAACACTCCGCAGGCTATTTCATGGAGACTCGCCAACCGTTTGGTTTATTCCAAAGTGCGGGCGGGCATGGGAGGGCGCGCACAACTTTTCATCTCCGGAGGCGCGCCTCTGGGACGCGAACTGGCCGAGTGGTATGCCCTCATCGGCATCCGCATTCATGAAGGCTATGGTCTGACCGAGACATCGCCGGTGATCGCCGTCAATAATCCCAAAGCGCACAAACTCGGCACGGTGGGCAAGCCGCTAAAGAATGTGGAAGTGCGCATCGCCGAGGATGGCGAGATCCTGGTGCGTGGTCCGTCCGTTTTCAGCAGCTACTGGAACATGCCGGAAGAAACGCGCAATGCCTTCACGGACGGCTGGTTCAAGACCGGGGACATTGGCAATCTCGATGCTGACGGCTTTCTCTCCGTCACTGACCGAAAGAAAGATCTGATCAAAACTTCGGGCGGAAAATTCATCGCTCCGCAACCCATCGAGAACTCGCTCAAGCACAATGCCCTGGTCGCGGAAGCCGTGGTATTCGGCGACAAGCGCAAGTTCCCTGCTGTCCTGATCTCCCCAAACTTTTCTCTATTAGAGGAATGGGCCCGCAGCAACAACGTACATTTCTCATCACGACAGGAACTCGTCGAACACCCCAAAGTGCGCGCGCTATATGAACAAATTGTGGCGGACTTGAATCAGACTCTAGCCCGTTTCGAGCAGCTCAAGAAAGTGTTATTGATCGCGGAAGAATTTTCCGCGGAGAGTGGAACGCTAACCGCGAGCATGAAATTGCGGCGGAGAGTGGTAGAAGAACGTTATCGGCAGAAGATCGAAGAGTTGTACGCGCAGGCGGAGACTTCTGGCGCTGTCTACCAGTCGGAGTAAAAGGTGGCGGGATGTCTCAGGATATACTTCTCTCCGAAAGTTGAGCCAGTCGCCAGCGGCCACGTGTTAGGGCTGGTCCGGTGCGGTTCCCGACGATGCCTAACTACGACTTCCAATCGCTTTCCAGCTACGACTTTGAACTGTTAGTGCGCGATCTGCTCCAGGAAGAACTTGTTATCCGCCTTGAGAGCTTCGCGCCCGGACCAGATGGCGGTATCGACTTTCGGTTCCAATCCTTAAAGGGCGATCTTGTAGTTCAATGCAAACATTACGCCGATTACGACGTTCTTTATCGAGTACTGAAGCGTGACGAGGTCCCTAAAGTCCGTCGACTGAAGCCCGCCCGCTACATCCTCGCTGTATCGACACGCCTGACGCCGAACCGAAAAACAAACATCCTTACGTTGTTAAGCCCTCACTGCCTCGGGGCAACCGACATCTATGGTAGGGAAGATATGAACAACCTGCTCGGGCGGCACGGTGATATAGAACAAGCCCACGTCAAACTTTGGCTCACGAGCGAACCAGTGCTGAAGCGTTTTTTCCAGAGCGGCATCTGGGGAGATTCCGCCTTGGCTCTTCAGCGGATTCGTCAGCGAACACGAGCAGGTCATCCTTTCTGATGAGTTGGTCAGCAATCCTCGTCGACTGGTCAGGGTGGACCCAGAAAAGCCGTCTACAATTATCGCAGTA
>DATHJP010000675.1:0-4325 GCA_035489695.1 Terriglobales bacterium | reverse complement strand
GGGCGGAATGCGGGAACTGCACTGGCACCCGAACGCGGACGAATGGCAGTACTATATCACTGGCAAGGGACGAATGACGGTGGTGGCGACAGGCAACAAAGCTCGGACGATGGACTTTCAGGAGGGAGACGTCGGGTACGTTCAGAAGACCTTGCTGCATTACATTGAGAACACGGGCGACACGGATTTGGTGTTCCTGGAGATGTTCAAGAGCGATCGCTATCAGGACCTTTCGTTTTCCGAATGGCTGGCTCACACACCACCCGAGCTGGTGATCGCTCACCTCAATATTGATAAGGCCACCTTCGCTGCCATTCCCAAGAACGGCGGCGTGGTAATGCCGCTGTCGTAGGAGGAATTTATGCGAACGAATAATCGTTGGGTAATCGCAACCGCTGGGGTGTTCTTCCAGATCGCGCTTGGTGCGGTCTATGCGTGGAGCGTTTTCCGTGTCCCGCTCGCGAAGCAATTCGGATGGAGCATTTCAGAAATAACGCTGACGTTTACGATCAGCATTTTTGTCCTGGGATTTGCCGCGTTCTTCGGAGGTCTGTGGCTGAACCGCAAAGGACCGCGCATCGTTGCATTGACCGGCGGCTCGCTCTATGGCGTGGGAGTTTTTCTCGCAAGTTTCTCGCATAACCTTTGGTGGTTATATCTCAGTTACGGCGTGGTCGGCGGAATCGGTCTCGGTCTTGGATACATCGTTCCGGTGGCCGTGCTGGTGAAGTGGTTTCCGGATCGCCGAGGACTCATTACCGGCATTGCGGTCGGCGGGTTCGGAGCGGGCGCACTCATCACCGCGCCCGTGGCTACGCGACTTATTCAGAGCGTTGGCGTCTTGAGCACATTCGCCTACCTGGGTGTCGCGTATCTCGTTGTGACAATAATTTCCGGCGCCTTTATGCAAAATCCGTCCGATGGCTGGAAGCCCGAAGGTTGGTCGCCGACAGCCAGCCAAACGTCGCAACGCGCCGGGCGCGACTTCAACTTGGGCGAGGCGCTCAAGACCTGGCAATGGTACGCTCTCTGGCTGCTGCTGTTTCTAAATACGTGTGCAGGTATTTCGATTATCTCACAGGAGGCTCCGATCTTTCAGGAATTGACCGGAGCGAGCGCGATCGTCGCTGCGAACATGGTAGGGCTGGCCAGCATCGGCAATGCGGTCGGTCGAGTATTCTGGGCGTGGGTTTCCGACTTGATAACCAGACGAGTTACGTTTGTCGTGATGTTCGTCCTTCAAGCTTTGCTCTTCTGGTTTCTCCCGAGAATCGGCGCCACCACTTTTATGACGATCGCCGCGTTTGCTGTGTTGATGTGTTACGGGGGAGGATTCGGCACAATGCCTGCGTTTGCGGCTGATTATTTTGGTCCGAAGAATGTTGGTCCCATCTATGGCTTGATGCTGACAGCTTGGGGCTTTGCCAGCGCGTTCGGGCCACTGCTCATCGCCTATATGCGAGAGTTCCACGGCTCTTATGCTGGAGCGCTTGAAGTGATCGCTGGATTAATGGCCCTGTCAGCCCTACTTCCAATCTTGGTATCGCGGCCACACCCTCGCGCAGTCGAGCCGAGCAGTTGGCCGGGCGCGAGCTCTCCGATCCGACAGCATTAGGATCGGCCGACACAAACAGAAATTTTCGGCCTCCCCATGCGCAACGGATTGCAACGGCGCGTGGATAATTCCTATTTCGAACGAGGGAGCAAAAGCAAACCTGGTGTTATCGACCGGTTCGCACGGTACTACGGTGTGTCAGGGTAGGGACCCTTCCCCGAAGCGTCCGATTTCCGTTTCTGCGAACGGCTCGGAGAGCCATCCCTGCCACTCACTCGAAAGAGGGAGCGAGCGCCAACTCTTAGGTGACACCGCAAAATCCCGCGGACGCGCAATGGCCGCGAGATGGAAGAGTCACGATGTTGGAGTATGAAAAAGTTAACATTGGCTAGTTTAGTCGGCATCACATCGATCGCCTTAGCTCACGCTGGTTTGGCAGCTGGCCACGGCGGCGGCGGAGGAGGAGGAGGGTTCGGTGGTGGTGGTTTTAGTGGTGGCGGTGGTGGACACGCCGGAGGCGGAGGTAGAGGTGCAATGTTTGGCGGGGGGCACTTCGTTGGTGGAGGAGGATTCCGTTCTGCTGGACCAGGATTCAGTGGTCGTCCCGGCTACTATTATAGCCGAGGCATGGGTTTCACTAATTCGCGCGCCGGGCAGTTCCGTTCTCCGGTTAGTCGAACGCCCTCGTTTGCCAGACCGACTCGCGGGATAACCAATTCAGCGACGCGTCAATCCCCAACATCCGGGCAGTCCGCGCTGAATACCAGAGTGGGTCACATCGCCGAACGTCACGATGCAAATTGGCACCAGAACTGGGATCGGCGGCATGCCCATTTCTTCCACAATCGGTTCTTTGTTTTCGACGACGGTTTTTGGCTCGGACTGGATGACGGATTCTATCCGTGGGATTACCTGCCGTATTACGCTGACGACTACTATCCCTACGATTACTACGCAGACGATCAGCCGTACGATAACACCGAGCCCGTTTATAACGGTGTTCCGGTGGTTGATCCCACGGTCCAAGCTACCCAGACGCGGCTTAATCAGCTGGGCTATTACAACGGTCCAATCGACGGCATCTTCGGACCGGCAACGCGTGACGCGGTAGCGAATTATCAAATCGCGAACCAGCTAAACGTAACCGGAAGTCTATCGCCTGACACAATGCAGTCGCTGGGTTTGCCGGAGCCAGCGGCGAGTTGAACAGCCACTATCGGATCGCGATGAACCACGGCTTGTTCCACGAATAATCCAAAAGTATGAAAACAAGAGATACGAAAGCGAAATTAAACAGGAGGATTGACATGAAAACAAACAAGCTCGGTAACTCAGACTTATTCATCACTCCGGTGGGTTTTGGGGCATGGGCTATCGGCGGCTCAGGCTGGGAGTTTGGCTGGGGCGAGCAGGACGACAAAGCGTCTGTCGCCGCGATTCATCGCGCGCTAGAACTCGGCATTAACTGGATCGACACCGCCGCCGTTTATGGGATGGGCCACTCGGAGGAAGTGGTCGCCTTTGCGCTAAGGACCTGGCCGGGACCCCGGCCATACATTTTCACAAAATGCGGCCTGCGTTGGGACGAGCAAGGATACGTTCATCGCTCTTTAACGGCGGATTCCATCCGGCGCGAGTGCGAAGACAGCCTGCGCCGGCTGAATATCGATGTGATCGACCTTTATCAAATCCATTGGCCGACGGAGGACTTGGAAGAAGGTTGGGTCACGATGGCTCAGCTGCAAAAAGAAGGGAAGGTTCGATGGATCGGCGTATCCAACTTTAACGTCGAGGAAATGCGCCGGGCGCACGCGATTGTTCCAATCACTTCGCTGCAACCTCCCTATTCACTGGTCCGCCGCGAAGTTGAGCAGGAGATTCTGCCTCATTGTCAATCCAACGGAATCGGCGTAATCGTTTATTCTCCGATGGCGTCCGGTTTATTGACCGGCGCGATGACGCGCGAGCGCGCCGGAAGCCTTCCCAACAGCGACTGGCGTAGTCGCGACGTCGAGTTCCATGAGCCCAGGCTGTCGAAGAATCTCGCCCTAGTTGAGCGCCTGCGAGAAGTCGGCCAGCGCCATGGACGTCCTCCGGGACAGGTTGCCGTTGCCTGGGCGCTTCAAAAGCCTGCCGTAACCGGCGCGATTGTCGGCGCGCGCAGCGCCAAGCAAGTCGAAGGAAATGTCGGCGCTGCTGAGCTTTATCTAACCGACGAAGAAATCGCGGAGATCGAGGGAAGAAATACCTACGAACCGGAGTTGGTCACGGCAGCCTGAAGAAAGGAGTGAGGATGAAAATTGGATTCATCGGTCTCGGCATAATGGGGAGCCGTATGGCGGCCAACCTGGAGAAGCATGGCTATTCATTGGTCGTATTCAATCGCACTCGTGCCAAAGCAGAGCCGTTGCTCGGTCCCTGCGGAACATTTTCTGATTCCCCGGCAAAACTCGCCGAACAAGTGGACGTGCTCTTCACAATGCTGGCTCATCCCGATGCAGTCGAGCAATCAGCGCTAGGTCCAAACGGATTTTTGGATCACCTCAAAGCCAACGCGCTCTGGGTCGATTGCAGTTCGGTCAATCCATCCTTCTCGAAGAAGATGGCCGCCGAAGCAGCGGCGCGGCAGATTCGCTTTGTTGATGCGCCCGTCACCGGGTCCGCACCCGCGGCCGCCGAAGCCAAGCTCATTTTCTGGGTGGGCGGTGATGGGGCCGATCTGGAACGGATTCGTTCGTTAGTGCTATGCATGGGCAGCAAAATTGTTCAT
>DATHJP010000674.1:0-3842 GCA_035489695.1 Terriglobales bacterium | reverse complement strand
AGACGAATCGATTGGTCAGGTCTGCCCACAACAAAGTGGGAACGACAATGGAAATTGCAATCAACAACCCACCCATCGTGGGTGTGCCTGCTTTTTTCTGGTGAGCTTTCGGGCCTTCTTCGCGGATGTATTGGCCGATCTGGAACTCCCGCAGGCGATTGATGACCAGCGGTCCGATAATCAGAGCTGTGAACAGTGCAGTGAGGCTGGCAAAAGCAGTGCGAAAGGTCAGATAACGGAAGATGCGGAACGGCGGGAAGTAGTGGAACAGCTTTTCGTACAACAGCCAATAGAGCAATCCGCCTCCGTGCCGACTTCGGTTATCGTCTCCGTCCACCGGACACATTGGTCCGGTGCGATTTCCAGACTTCCAACGCTCGTTCCAGCTTCACACCGCGCGAGGCCTTCAGCAGAACGAGGTCGCCGTCGCGGGTTTCGCGCGCCAGCCAGTCCCCTGCCTCTTCCGGCGTGGGCAGGAACTCAGCGCGCATACCTGATTCACCTGCGCTCTCGACCATTTGTTGAGCCAGGCCGCGCACTCCTACCAGCAAGTCAATTTTCTTTTCCGCCATGTGCTGGCCTACACGGCGATGCATGTCTTCACCGGCGGGGCCCAGTTCCAGCATTTCACCCGCAACCACAATGCGGCGCGATGCCGGCATGGCTGCAACCGCGTCCACCATGGCTTCGAGGGCTTTCGGATTCGAATTGTAGCAATCGTTGATGACGGTAATGTTATCCAGTTGGACGACCTCTCCGCGTTGGTCCGGAGGGGCAAGGGAAGTTAACGCGCCAACTGCCTGGGACGGAGTCAACCCTCGGTCCAGTCCTACCGCAACTGCCGCCAGCGCGTTATGGATGTTGTGCGTCCCCACTAAAGGCAAGGCAGCGTTCTCTCTACAGCCACCAGCTATTACGTCGAAACTCGAGCCGCCTGCGCCGAGTGTTTTGATATTTTCTGCACGCACGTCCGCCGTCGGACCTAGGCCGTAAGTAACCACTTTGCCTTTAAAATCACGACCAAACTGTGAAACGTATTCGTCATCAGCATTGAGCACCGCGGTTCCACCTGCAGGCAAAGATTCGATCAGCTCATATTTCGCCCGTGCAATATCGGAAACCGATTTGAAAAACTCAAGGTGCACCGTCGCCACATTGGTCACGACGCCGATTTCTGGATGGGCAATCTTCGCCAGGGCTGCAATCTCTCCGGAATGCGACATGCCCATCTCGAAGACCGCAATTTCCTGCCCAGGCTCGAGTTTCAACACCATCAAGGGCAGGCCGAAGTGATTATTGAAGTTGCCTTCCGATTTCAGCACCCGAAAGCGCGTGGAGAGCACATGTGCGATGGCTTCCTTGGTGGTGGTCTTGCCTGCGGATCCAGTTACGCCCACGAGCGGCTTGCCCCACAAGCGTCGAACCGCGGTGGCGAGTGTTTGCAATGCAACCAGTGTGTCATCCACGGGCAACAGTCGTGCTTTCGTTGCGTAGCGCGTGAGCTGATCCTTGCGAACAACCGCCGCTAGAGCTCCTTTTTGCAGCGCCTGTTCCACGAAGTCATGCCCATCCATGCGCTCGCCCTTGACCGCAAAAAAGAGGTCGCCGGGCTGGACTGTGCGCGAATCGATGGAGTATCCCTGCGCCAAAGCCTGGGGATCGAACTCACCGGTGGAGGAAAGAAACTCTGCAACTCGTGCCAGCGGGAGCTTCATGGAATTCTTCCCGCTGCGGCATTCGCCGCTTCGCAGTCGTATCCCGCTTCGCGCAAGATATGGTGGGCCACCTCCACGTCGTCGAAAGGAATCGAACCTTTTTGCGTCACCTGCACTTTTTCATGTCCCTTGCCCGCAATGAGGACGATATCCCCCGGCCTGGCTTCGTGGATTGCCAAGGCGATGGCGGCCTTGCGATCTAGCTCTATCTTGTATCTGACACCAGAGCGCTGCAATCCGACTAGTGCATCATTGATAATTGCCAGCGGATCCTCGCTCCGTGGATTGTCTGACGTCAGCACCACGAAGTCGCTGCCTTGGCCGGCGGCCTCGCCCATCAGCGGCCGCTTGGCACGGTCACGGTCACCACCGCATCCGAAAACCGTGATTACTCGTCCTTTCTGGCCTGCTTGCTGGACGAACTCTCGCGCAAGGACTGTTAAATTTCGAAGCGCATCGTCAGTATGGGCGTAATCCACCACGACCGTGAACGGCTGGTCGCACTCTACGCGTTCGAACCTGCCCGGGACACGCGTGAGTGAGGCAATCCCCTTCGCAATGGCTTCGGGCTTGCACCCACGGGCATAGGCCGCACCCGTCGCGGCAAGGATGTTATAGACATTCACTTTGCCGATCAGCGGAGAAAACACGGGAATAGTTTCCTCCGGTGTGACCAGGTCAAAACGTGTGCCGTGCGGGGTGATGTCAACTTTCTCGCTGTAGAAATCGCCCTTGGTCAGGCCGTAAGTAAGGACCTCGGAACTTCGCCTCTTGCTGACTTTTAAGAGCCTCTGCCCATACTCATCGTCGATATTCAGGACCACGGCCCGTGGGGCCTCAGTTCCACAGCCCTCGAACAGAATTCGCTTCGAGGCAAAATACTCATCCATGGTGTGGTGGTAATCGAGATGATCGCGAGTCAGATTGGTGAACACAGCCGCGTCGAATGGAATCCCGTACACCCGCTGCTGCGCCAAGGCATGAGAGGAGACTTCCATCACTGCTTCGGTCGCGCCATGGCCATAGGCTTCCGCAAGCATGCGATTCAATTCAAGTGCCTCGGGAGTGGTGTGCGGCGCAGGTAGGACTTTACCGGCAACGTGATATTCGATCGTCCCTATCAGGGCATTCTTGCGTTCGCTGGCCGCGAGGATCGCTTCCACCAGAAAAGTGGTTGTGCTTTTTCCATTCGTCCCTGTGATGCCGGTGATCGCAAGCCGCTCCGCGGGTCGCTTGTAGAAGTTGGAGCTCAATCGGGCTAACGCACGGCGGCCGTGCGATACCTGCGCCCAAGCGACGCCATCGCGCGCTTTCTCAGCGCCCGAGTCAGTAACGATGGCGACGGCGCCGGCTGCGATCGCTTTGTCGATGAACTGGTTGCCATCACTCGATTCGCCTCGCATGGCGACGAAGAGGTATCCCTGCTTCACTCGACGCGAGTCGTAATCTAACCCACTGATGCCAGGATTCCCGCTCTGCGAGAGAACTTCCGCACCATGCAGGAGCTCGAGGAAAGTCATTGATTTAATTCTATTTCAGTTCGCCAGTCGTGAGGTCGCCTCACCGCCCAAACCGTACCGTCACGCGCGATCCTGCCGGGATATGCGATCCCGCTAACGGCGATTGTTCCCGAGCCAATCCGCTGCCTACCGCCTCCAGATCCAGGCCGTTCTCTTCTGCCAACTCGATGGCGCTGCGAACACTCTTGCCCATAAAGGAAGGCACCACGATGCCGCCCTGTTCCACGTCCAACACCACTGTGCCGCTCGAGGGGAGATGCTCAGGAACTGTGGCCACTTGCTTTACATCCACAGTAGCGGGCGGCTTGCGTTCCCAGTTTGTCGAAACGTCGGGATCGCGAGTACGCAAGGCTGCAGGAACCACTGCGCTGGCCGCGACCTGAGGCGATGGTTTGGATGGGACGCTGCGGACTGGAGGCGCTGGGTCCGCGGCAGTATTGTCGGCAACCTCGAGCGCGGATCCCAAATGATCCGGAGAACTTTCGGCCAGGTCATCTTCTTTGGTGTTGCGTTTCGCCAGCAGCACCTGGCGACTCGCAGGCAACTCGACGTCATGCGGAACATGGAGGTATTCCAGGACTTGTTGCGATACTCGCTGGAAAACCGG
>DATHJP010000673.1:0-3723 GCA_035489695.1 Terriglobales bacterium | reverse complement strand
GGCATGTGCAAAACGATAGGGACAAAATCCGACGATCAACCCCGCCAAAAATGCCGCAGCTCGGTTGGACCATAATTCGCGCGCAAGAAGGTAGGTTCCCAGTGCAGTGAGGGGGAAGGATAGCAGGATAAGCACGTTGTAGGTGAAAACTTCTCCGAAAAGGCGTGTTACCGGCGAAAAGAGCAGCACGGTTCCGGGAGAAAGGTCCTGGTTCCGAATCAAGCTGAACCCAAACGGAACGAACACGTCGGGATCAAAGAATGGCGACTTATGCAGGTCAAACAACGCGTGTGCGACGTACCAAAGCTCCCAGAGAAAGTGGAAATTGTCCTCAGCTCCTCCCATTACTCGTGTGCGCAGAAAGAGGATAGCTGGATAAGTCATTGCTACCGTCAAACCGGTGTACAGAAGAAAGACCGTTACTTGTTCGTACCACGAGGTGATTACTCCAATGGGTTTCAGCCCAGCTGAGAGTGAGCGTGGGGTGCTCGCGTGGTCTGCCTCCGAAGATTTTGTGGGTTGCATGTCGAGCACAAAGGGCTAGGGCCCCCCAGGATCTGCAACTTCTGAGATGGCTTGTGTGGTTCGTGGGTACTTATCGCCTGCGGTGCCTTTCTGCGAATGCGCTATGCGGCGCATCGAACGATAGCGCGGCACGAAGCACTTATCAGGAACGCTCGGTCCCGCAGCGCGCCGCCAGGCTTTCTTCTCAAGGTCGACACGGTGGCGCAGAACGAAATCGTTGACTGTCCTGCCGAACGCAGTGAAAAACTCCGCTTTCTGGATGTCCATCGAGCCAAGAAGAGAGTAGTCGTCGCCGCGTGCAATCCCAATTTGGTAATAGATCCCGAGATGCGTTGCCAAATCGCCTATCCGGCCAGACTCCTCCAGTGGAATGATGTTCGGTTGCTTACTCGGGCACCAGCTTAGAATGCTGGTTCCGGAGCGAGGTGACCCAACTACAAAGATCGGTCTGTTCGTTCTACGGCACATCGGCAATGTCTCACCGAAATAGTTGTTTCTGTGTTGCATGTATCATCGAACAAGACGCTTTGCCACACGTCCGGTCACCGTCGCTAGCACGGTTATGGCTGCAGCGATGATATATCCATCGAAGGGCCGGTCACAGGCGTCGCTGCTTCTGTTGCCGGATCCGACCCCACTGCGGAGTTGTGCAAGCCTTCAGCTACTGGCGGGTTCGATCGATGGGCATTCCCTCTGTTTACTACAGCCGCAATCCGCCCTCGAAAAGCAGCCTCTATTGCATCCGCCGCAGCGGACGATGGCTCGGCCGGCTGGGCGCTTCGTTGGATTTCATCGGAAACCAGCCGCGCCTCTGTGGCGATTTCTGGATTGATAACGGCCTCGCTGATCTGAAAATCGAGAGGAACACTTGAGCTATTGATTCGAATGTCGAGTGGCGCGAGACATCGGTCAGAGTAGGGCTCCTGAAGGAATTTCAGCAATGAGCGCACCGTCGATTCTCGATTATCGATCAGGTCTGCGTAGTGGACGCGGTGGACCACAGCGGGGCCATACGCGCGCTCGGCCATAAGGCACGCTTTGACAGTACGAGTCCAGTAGTGATATGCCTCTTCGACGTCTCGGACCAACTGAATTCCGGTTGCGCGGTGGAAGTTAACCATCGAACGCACCACTGCCAACGCATCCCGAACCACATGTACGAATAGAGCGTCTGGGAAAAGCTTTCGCAGTCCGCAAATGTGCAAAGAATATTCCGGCGTTCCGTCAACCCATCGCGTTTTAGGTCCAGCCGCTGAGCTGCTCGCTTCGAGCCAACGCCGATCAAGTTGGAGCTCGACGCACTTGGCTTCCCGCTTTTGTTCCAGATCCTCGCGATGATGCATAATTAAGCCGTTGATGGTTCGGCCGAACGCAGCAAAGAATTCGTCATTCGGAATATCCATCGCGCTCAGGATTGAGTACTCCCCGCGTGCTGCGCCAATTTGGTACGCGATGGCTACGTTGAGGGAAAAATCTCCCATCCAACTTGATTCTGGGACGGGAAACAAATTTGGATGGTGACCCAGACACCAGGTGAGAATGCTGGTTCCGGAACGCGGGGATCCTACGACAAAAACCGGCTTGGCTGGTTTTGCTATGCCATTGTTGTTGGGACCCACCATTGTTATCAGCGTTTCGTGCCGGCTTTTCGGCGCATCCAGAAGCTGCCTCCACCCCACGAGGAGAGATCGGGAAACGCAACCTTAAGCTCCTCCTCGTGGTACTGATTGAGGTAGTTGTTGGCCATCAGCACCTCGAACTCAGAATTAAATGTCAAAAACGCCTGCAGCAGGTATTGCTCGGTCCAAAAGCGAAATTCGTCCAGGACCCAGTCCCGACGGTATTCAAATGGAAGGAAAATGTCGTGGACATGCACGATAACTCCCGGCTTAAGACGCGGCAGCACCTCCAGGAACAAATAATTGACGTCTCCGCCGATCTTAACGGTGTGAGAACTGTCGATAAACAAGATGTCGCCTGAGTCGAGTTGCGAAAAGAAATCCAGCTCAATGTCCTGAACTTTTTGTTCCATTAACGATTGCAAGCCAGGAAATCCCTTGCGAAGAAACTCGCGCGGAAAAGGCTCGATGCAGATGAGGCTTGAGCCGGTGTTTTTCGCAACTGCATCCCCCAACACCAAAGACGAAAAACCGCTGCCCACCTCGATAATCAATCGCGGCTGGAAATGACGGACCATGCAGTAAGCAACCAGAGCGTCCGCGTCATCAAAGAGCTGATTACCGAGATGAAATCGATTCTCCTCGCCGCCTGGCTCGGTTGCGAACTGGCCGTATTCGTCCCGAAATTTTGAAAAGTGGCGTCGGAGCAGATCGAGTTGCATCGCCTCATTCATATCAATCCCGACGAGTTCGCTCGGCTGAGTCCAGAGTGTTTCAGGCAAGGATCGGGTGTCAGGAATTGGTTGGTAGAAATGTGCTGGCGTCACGTGAAAGCCGTGCCGTTCCCAGTCTTGGAAGAGTTCGTGAATTTCCGTGCTCTCCAGGCAGATAGGTATCACCGCTGAGATGAACTGCGAGAGCTCATTCATGTCGATGTTTCCTCGATTCACCTCTTCTGCAATTTCGCGCAGGGCCGCTGGCGCCGATTCGATCTCACGCCGCGCTTTTACCGAGTCAATTGCTACGTGCGGTCCGCTGGCCGGATACAAACGAAACTCGTAGACTGTGGAGTCGGTAATCCAGGGGATATCCACGCGGCCGGACTTTCCACCTTGTGTCACCAGCCTCTCGTCATCAGCGCCGGTTGAAACGCGTACTTCTGCACCAGCAGGGTCATTCGTTTCCCATGAAATCACACACTGTTGACCGAAGCAAAGCGGATTAGGGTTCGCGCTGATCGTTCCAGTGATTTGCCTTGTTCGGTCGGTGTTAGTCACTGCTGCCAATAAAGGTCAGCTTGTTACTGCGACAACAAGCTCTTGGTCTGTAACCGGCGACGATTGGTCCAAACTTCTCAAATGCTCATCGCTGAAGAGAAATTGCAGCCTTTGGCGCGCCGCTTCGGTGGAGTAGAGGGCGCGTGTTTTTCTGATGCCGCTTGCTGAAACCCGATTCCAGAGTTCCTCCGATTCGTAAAGCTCGATTAGTGCCCGCGCAAAATCCTCCGGCTCGTCCGCAACCACAATTTCTTCACGATCCCGTAGTTCTGTTCCTTCTACAGCGACTGAAGTCGCGACCA
>DATHJP010000672.1:0-5142 GCA_035489695.1 Terriglobales bacterium | reverse complement strand
CCGGCTGGGCGGCTCGACGATTATCGACCTCGGTTTGGTGCTTGTGGAGCGCCGTTTCAATAGCCGCTTTCAGTCCTGCTCCGCTAAATGGCTTGAGCACATACCCAAAGGCGCCGGCGGCCACCGCACTCTCCATCGTTCCGTCATCGGCGTGCGCGGTAAGAAAGACGACTGGCAGATGGAAGGTGCCGCGGATGGCGACTGCGGCAACGATGCCATTGACGGCTCCAGCAAGAGTGATGTCCATAAGAACCAGATCTGGCTTATGTAATTCAACGGCATTAAGAGCTTCATCAGCGTTGCTAGCGGTAGCTGCGACTTGATAGCCGAGTGGAGCGAGTTCGCGCTTAAGGGCTGATACGGTGATGGCTTCGTCTTCGACGATAAGGATGCGGGCGTTAGTCATGGTAAGTCGGTTTGGGTCGGGGTTCTGTTTTCGCTGTTTCCGAAAGATAGGAGAGAAGGGAAGAAAATTGTGGTGCGCGTGCCACCCGCAGGGTCATTTTCAATTTTCGCTTCGCCGCGAATTTGCCGCGTCATTCCCAGGACGAGTTCGAGGCCGAGTCCTGCATTCTTTCTTGCGTCGAATCCCGGCGGGAATCCGCAGCCATCGTCGCGCAAGGTCATTTGATTGCGGTTACCCTCGTAGAGTTCCACCGTAACCTTGCCCGCAGGGCGTCCGTTAAACCCGTGCTTAAGGGCATTAAGGAGGAGTTCGTTGGCGATGAGGCCCAGCGTCACCGCAGTGTCCAGGTCGACTGCGACCGGATCGGCGCGGACGTCGAGCGCCAAATTGCAGCCTTTAGGCGTGTGGGAGCGAACGAGCATCTCGGCCATCTCCCGAAGATGTGCCGCGAAGTCCAAATCGGAAAACTCGCCGTTGGAATAGAGCTGCTCGTGCAGCCGAGCCATGGAGTAGATGCGGTCGCGACATTCATCGAAGACAGCCTTGTCTGCAGGATTGCTGAGCTTTTCCGCCTGGAGCATCAGGAGGCTGGAAATGATCTGAAGGTTATTCTTGACCCTGTGGTGCACTTCGGCCAGCGAAGCGGTGCGTCGCTCGACGCGTTCTTGAAGTTCGGCCTGGAGCTGGTGGAGCATTGACAAAAGGTGGGCGACGACGCCGTAGATCAAGGCCAGCATCGCAGCGTTCCAGTAGGGCATAAGCGGGTGGCCGTAGGCGCGGCTCAGCGCTGGATCGCCGACGAGCCACGCAGCGGCGCTCAGCACGCCGATGAACCACCCGCTCACAGGGCCTGCATTCCAGGTAGCCAGGACCACCGGCACGAGATAAAACAGCGCCAGCGAGAAGTCGCCTGTGACGTAGTCGAACCAGGCGATCACAGCTACCAAGGCTACGGCCAGGACCGTTGCGGCAGTGTGCGACATACGACTGAGGAGCTCCAGCGTGCGGTGAATCGGTGCGAAAGATTGCTCCCAAGCCGAGGTGCCGAACCGAACAGGCGTGATAAACAAGTCAGAGTTACTAAGCTGCTTTGTTTTCATCTCGATCCTCTAAGTTCAGCACCCTTTCCATTTAGACTTCAGATTCCCGATTTCGTTCGGCAGCGATTAGCAACTCATCCGGCTCTGGGTTCGCGTTAGCGAGCAGCGCGGCTGAGAGCGGCTTGTTGAAGCGAAGGCGAGCGCCATTCGCTCAGGCGAGGGCGCCCGCGCGGGTAGAGAAGAGCAAGCTGTCGTTTCATCGTAAGCCGATATTGAGACTCAGCTTGCCGTCGGCTGCGACAATCCGAAGGATCGTAATGTCTCTTGTGATAGACTCCCGGTCACATCCTGATTCATGGCGACTTGATACTTTGCCACTGCGTCGCGCACGAGCGGGCCGTAAATCCCGTCGATTGGGCCGTTATAATAGCCCAGTTGCGTAAGCTGTTTCTCAACGGCGGTGACCGTTGGGTCAACCATCGGCGTATTACTGTATACATTCTCATTATAATAGTACGGCTCAACGTCGGCGTAATAGCCGGGATAATAGTCGTACGGATAGTAATCGTAGGCGTAGTATGGATAGTAGTCCCACGGGAAGAACCCGTCATCCAGTCCGCACCAGGAGCCGTCGATAAAAACAAAGAAGCGATTGTGGAAAAAGTGCGCATGCCGTCGGTCCCAGTCGCTGTGCCAATTCTGCTCGTGACGTTCGGCGATATGACCGTTGAACGCGGGCCGGGCGGATGTTCGCGCTTGCCGCGCCGCTGAATTATTCCCGCGGAGATCCGGTCTGGTCATAGAGGGTGATTGATGAACCGGAGAACGCACCTGTCCGATGCGCGAGTTCCCGTAATGCATGCCTCTGCTATAATAGTAAGCGGGGCGACCACTGGAGACAGGTCTGCCGGAGCCCACTCCGCCTCCGCGGCTACCCACTTCGCCTCCCGGTCCGCCCCCACCTCCGCCTGCGGCGTGTCCGCCGCCAAAACCGCCACTACTACCGAATACGCCTCCGTGACCAGCTGCCCAGCCAGCGTGAGCAAAGGCGATCGATGTGATGCCGACTAAACTAAAGAATGTTAATTTTCTCATATTTCACAATCGTGGCTGTCCTTTTCGCGGCTATTGCACGTCGGTGGGATTTTCCGGTGCCACGTTCGGGTGATACTGGCTGCCTCTTTCGGATGAGGTCCCGGCGGTTGTACCAGCTCACGACGAATGTTGCGGGATCGTCAAAAGAACAACCACAAAATAGCGCTCAGCAAGCCCATGAGTAGTATCGACAAAAGGACGAGGTGCCGAGAGCTTACGCTGCGGGGTCGGGAGAGATCGATCTCAGCAGTAGCGCTCCCAAACACGAGGCGAAGGCTCTCGGGGTGATCATCAAAAATCAAAACGTGCTGCACAGTCCTGCTCCCAGCAGAACTTGTCGGTGGCAGCTGCACCGCCTGCTTAATGATAAAGAATCTTTTCGTCCCCGTGCCAAGACGCCGACCAAGACGAAGAAAGCGAAACGAATTGGGCGAACTACCTTCCGCCGGCAGTCTAAGGAGAGGCGCATTGAATGTTCTGGCCCGGTGATGAGAGCTCCTTCTTTTCATGGCCCACGGTAGGGCAAGCCATCACATCACCGCCATGGCGCGTCCGTGGGACTTTTTCCTGCCACTTGCGGAATCATCCTCACTACCTCGTTAGAGATAGATTAGTCATCGCCGATGAAGGCGGACTAAATGATCACTACGGGTGCTATTTTCGCCTTAGGCGAATTTCTTTGGGGCCGCAGCGCCAGCTGCAACGGAAGCCCGTGGTGGCCGCACTATAATCGGCAGCAGAATTGAAATTGCCATCACCACAGCAATAACGTGAAGGGCCCCCGCATAAGAACCGGCTGTTTCGCGCATTCGCGCGATGAACAACGGACCGACCGCGCTGGCAAAGCTCCAGGCGGTCAACATTAACCCGTAAATGGGGCCGACGTTCTTCGGACCAAAGTAATCAGCGGTAAAGGCCGGCATGGTGCCAAAGCCACCGCCATAACACATTAGCACCACAAAAGTGACGATCGTCATCAACGAGGCCGTGGTGACACTTGGAAGAAACCAAAACAGCAGAACTTGGAGAATGAACATGAACAGGAATGTGAATCGCCTCGTGATCAAGTCCGAAACCCATGCCCAGAAGACGCGACCCGCTGCGTTGCCCAGGCTGGCGATTCCGACCATGCTGCCCGCAACCACCGCACTTACTTTGGTCAATTCCTGAAAAATCGGCGCCTCCTGCGAGATGACCGAGATACCGGCGCAGGTATTAAGAAAAAGAAGCATCCAAAGCGCCCACCATTGCCAGGTCTTGAGCGCTTCCCCGAGGATATAATCGTGTCCAGCGCGTTGCGAAGTTTGGAGCGCGCTTGGTTTCCAGCCTTCCAGCTGCCAGCCATCCGGCGGATTTTGCATGAACATGCCAGCAATGATTGTGACGATGAGATACGCGATGCCGAGGTAAGCGAATGTGCTCAAGACACCAACGCTTTGAATGAGTCGCGTCGCCACCGGCGCGGTGATGAGCGCGCCGGCTCCGAATCCGCCGACCGCGATGCCAGTGATGAGTCCTCTTTTATCGGGAAACCATTTTACCAACACGGCCACTGGAACGATGTAGCCGAGACCAAGACCAATGCCGCCGATCACTCCGTAACTGATGTATAGCCAGGCCAGGCTATGAGTGAAGCTGGCGAGAAAAACTCCCACCCCGTAAAATACGCCACCGGTCAGCGCAACGATGCGCGGCCCTTTGCGATTTAGCCAAAGACCACCAAAGAATGCGGCAAATCCCAGTACGAAAATGCTGATGGTAAACGTCAGCGTTACTTGTGAGATGCTCCAACCGAATTGCTTTGTCAGTGGCACTCGGAAAACGCTCCAGGCGTAAACAGCACCGAGCGCAATCTGGAAAAACACTCCCGCGATCGCGATTACCCAACGATTATTCGTGCGCATAGTTTGATCATTTTGGAGTTGTCAACTGCGCCTCTCTTGGTATCGCATCGAGAGTCGCTTTGTCGATATGCAAATGCGTGACGACCAATTCCGGCGGTGCGAGTCGGCTACACGGAGAACGAAAGGTCTGAAAACGCCGATTATTTGGGCGCATAAATCCCTCTTAGGACAGAGGCATGACCACGCCGCCATTCTTGGGAATCGCATCGTAGGTTGCCCCATCGATGTGCAGGTGTGCCATGACCGCTTCCGGTGGAGTATGAGCCAGCCATTCCGAGAACGAAAGGTCCTGAAAACGATCGACCTTGCCGAACATCTCCAGGAACACTAGGTCCGTGTCGCCTGTGTTCTCAAGGTAGTGCAGCAAGGTCTTCTGGACGTATCCGACGTCTCCCTCTTGAAAGTCCATCGTGCGAGCCTTGCTGCCTGTGTCCACCACAGTCATTCGACCCTTGCCGCTAATAAAGTACTGCCATTCGTCTGCGTTTGGATGCCAGTGCAATTCTCTTAGCCCGCCGGGATGAACGGTCACCAGTGCCATCGCAGTGGTTGAGACTTTGAAATTGCTGGAATCAACAATGCGCACCTCGCCCGACTTCGTCTGCAGCGTCGGCGGCATTTCCATCGTGCGAAAGACAAGGTTCTGTGGCGACTTTCCGCGCGTCCCGGCCGCTACCTTCTGGTCGGCTTCCAGTGA
>DATHJP010000671.1:0-5750 GCA_035489695.1 Terriglobales bacterium | reverse complement strand
ACACAGACGCCGCCGACGATCACCTGGAAAGCTGCGCGGAGGAACGGCGTATCCATGTAGCGGTTGCGAATCCAGCTAATGACCAGGAGCTCGATCGCAACGACTAACACCGCGAGACCTGTTGCCACGCGAAAGTTTTGAATTAGAAATGGAAGCGCGTGGCCGATCCCGCCCGCGGTTGTCATCAAGCCGCAGACGATCCCGCGCAATAGAGGTTTCCCACGGCCGGTCAAGCTGCCATCATCGGACAGAGCTTCGGCAAACCCCATCGAAATTCCTGCTCCGAGACTTGCTGCCAGGCCAACGAGCAGCGCGGCATGGCTACTTCGTGTAGCGAATGCAGCTGCGAAGACCGGAGCAAGCGTCGAGACGGAGCCGTCCATTAACCCGCTTAGGCCGGGCTGCACGATTTGCAGAACAAACAAGCGGCGGTTTGCTCTGTCTTCTTGCGCCTTGGCGTCAGGTGTGAGGTGTTCTTTTTCCAGCTCATCGGCAACCTCTACATGGTGGCGCTCCGCTTCTGCGAGATCGCCCAGGAGCTTTCGTGTTGAGGCATCGCCAACTCTGAGGGCGGCTCGTTCGTAGAAATGCTCCGTTTCCGCCTCCATGGATTCCGCATAACGACGCACCGTCTCTATGCCAAGGCTTCGAATCAGCCAGACGGGTTTCCGGGTGATGAATCCCTTTACGTCTTCGCGGCGAATGAGTGGAATGTGCTCCCCAAAGCGGCGTCGGAACTCATCGATCAACCTACGCCGGTGAGTATCTTCTTCGGCTTCCATCTCTTTGAAGACTTCAGCTGTTGCGGGGTAGTTATCCTTCAAGCGCGCTGCAAAGTCAGCGTAGATCCGCCCATCTGTTTCTTCGTTAGAAATAGCCAGGGCAAGGATTTCCGGTTCTGAAAGATCTTTGAAGTTCTTAGACACACCTCAATCGAAGCGACATGGTTGGTTGACTGTCGGAGAATTCTTAAGCTGGATCATCATCAACAAACAAGGCTCATTTCCGACTGTAGCAGACAAGTGTCCCTTATGACCGTTGGCATCAGGCTTCGTGTTCTGGTCCTCGCCGAACGACACATCGCCCGGTCCCATTTCTACGCGCTGGCCATCCATGGTTTGAACATACCATCGTCCGGAAATTGGAATGATCCATTGTGGCTTGGGATTTTCATGCCAGATACCGATCCAGCCGGCCGGCAAGATACTAATGACTACACTGGCGCCTTCAGTTTTAAGCCGGCTCAACCACTGAGGGGCAGCCGGCGGCTCTATGCTTTGCAAAACGAAATTGCGAATTTCACATTTCTTCTGGTGGCTAACGCCCTGGGGATCAGTCCATACGTGCCAGTAAGCAAAGCTGGCCGGCGCGCTGTTTTCAGCGAAGGAAGTTTTAGTTAAAAATAACGGCAAAGCCAAAACCACCAAAAGCATTATTCCCTTGTTAGGCAGCCCATGGCTGGACTTGTGTTCTTTGGTTATCCTTTTCATTCCCTAAATGAGGAGTAGTTTCCGTAGTAGCTTCGTAATTGTTTGAAGAATCCTGATGTTCCGCTGTGGATTCCTCCTCTCGGCGCTTCGCCCGGTCGCGATCCCTTACCGGAGGAGAGAGGTGAGGCCTGGGACCCTTGCGGTGTATTCGTGACAGGGCCTCGACTCGTTGCGAAGTCACCACCGCTGGCGAGGTACGCGTAGAGAGCTGAGAAATCCTGGATGGCGTGTCCCTCCATCATTGCGAGGCGATACAGTTCTTTCGCAGCATTCGTTACGGGCATGGCCACGCCAGATTCGTACGCACTCACTGATGCGAGATGCAGGTCCTTTTGCATCCAGCGCAACGGAAATTCGGCCTCGTAATTTCCGCTCTCAATTTTCTCCCGTTTCAACGCGATAAACGGCGCCACCGCAGGCGTTCCAAGCAACGAATCGAACAACACTTTGCGAGAAATGCCGAGCCCTTCGCCCAACGCCATGCCTTCGGCGAATGCCGCCATGGCGTTACCCAATAAGAGATTGACTACCGTTTTCATGGAAGTCCCAGCGCCATGTCCGCCGGCGTGGACAATTCTGTTGCCCATGCAGAGTAGTAACGGACGAATTCCTTCCAAATCGGCTAGCTCAGCTCCTACCCAAAAAACGAGTTTCGCTTCCGCGGCCGGGAGCGCCGAGCCGGTTACTGGCGCGTCGACAAAATGAACATGACGGCGCGCCGCTTCGGCGGCCATTCTCTTCGAGAACGACGGATTTACCGAGCTGCAATCGACCCAAAGTGCATGTGGCGGGAGGTGATCCAGAAATCCATTATCGCCCAGAGCTGCTTGCTCGACCGCGCCTGGATCGGCTAGCATCGTAAACAAGACGTCCACTTGTTGCGCGAGTTTTGCGGGGGAATCAGAAAATGTTCCGCAAGGGCCAAGCAGGGGTTCCGCCTTGGCGCGCGTGCGATTGAAGACCACCAACGAGAAGCCGTGCTTTTGCAGGTTAGCCGCCATGCGGCTGCCCATTATTCCTAAACCTATGAATCCGATTTTCATTTTTATCCCCAGACTGCAGTCACTAAGTTTGGTTCGTACTTGTTAACGCCTTCGATCTCCGCGACTTCTTCGTCGCTGAGTTGAAGCTCAACCGCGCCAATATTCTTTTCGACTTGTTGCGCGTTCCGAGCGCCGACAATAGCCGCAGTTACCGCAGGGTTTCGCAACACCCATGCGACAGCGATCTGGCCCGGCGGCCGGTGATACTTCTCACCAACTTCTCGCAAACGCTCAACGAGAGCGAGGTTCTGGGAAAGTTTCGGCTCGCGGAATTCCGGGTCACGACTGCGCCAGTCGCCCGCAGGCAGCTTTGCCGCACGCTCGCGAGTCATCGCGCCGGTCAACAAACCGGATGCCATGGGCGAGTAGACGACCACGCCGATGCCATTAGAGTAACAGTAAGGCAGAATTTCCGATTCGATCTCACGGCGAATCAAGGAATAGGGTGGCTGCAGCGAGGTGACCGGAGCGATCTTCTCCGTCCGCCGCAGTTGGTCGGCATCGAAGTTAGAAACTCCGATCCAGCGGACCTTTCCTTCCTTTTGAAGCCGAGCCATCTCGCTCCAGCCTTCTTCCAGGTCCTCGGTAGGCCAGTGGACTTGGTAAAGATCGATCGCATCTACCTGCAACCGTCGGAGACTCTCTTCGCATTCGTGGCGAATGGATTTCGCCTGCAAGTTGTTATGGACATATCCCTGCTTGTCCCAGCGAAGCCCGCATTTTGTAAAAACGTATGGACGAGGCCCGGGCCAGCTTCTTAGTGCAGACGCTACAACTTCCTCAGAATGACCCATTCCATAAACAGCCGCGGTATCGATCCAGTTAATGCCCAGTTCGAGAGCCCGGTGTATTGCCGCAATGGACGCTCTGTCATCCTGGTCGCCCCAGCCAAATTCCCAGCCTGAGCCGCCAATGGCCCAGGCGCCGAAGCCAACGGGTGTGATGGACAAATCGGAGTTACCGAGGCGCTTCGTTTTCATGTCAGACTTGGTGATAGATTTTGTTTTCGTGCTCTCTGTTCTCATAGATTGAAATCTTGGTTTCATCGTGATCGGATGTTGTCGTTCAACTCGCCGCTGGCGGGGGCAATCCAAGCGACTGCAGTGTGTCGGGCGATAGACTTCCGGTAACACTCAGCTGCTTGGCGATTTGATATCTCGCCACCGCGTCGCGCGTCGCCGGTCCGAAAACGCCGTCGATGGAACCATTGTAATAGCCAAGTTGCAGTAGCTGCGTTTGAACGGCTTGGACCGTGACACTATCAGCTGCTGCAATGTTATAACTCGCGTCGTTGTTATCGTACGGGCTAACGTCCGTGTAGTAATCGTACGGGTAGTAGTCGTTGGCGTAATAGGGAAGGTAATCCCATGGGAAATACCCATCATCCAGTCCCCACCACAAACCGTCGTCAAACACAAAGAAACGACCGTGATCGAAATGTACGTGTCTCCGATCCCAGTCGCCGTGCCAATTTACGTCGTGACGTTCAGCAATGTGGTTGTCGATCCGTCCGTTCACTCCGCGTTGCGGAAGTGTTTGCGATGGACGGGCAACTGAAGCCATCGCGCCACGAGTGCGCTCGATGTTGGAAGTTACGGCTCGATTAGATCGTCCATCATACAGAGGTTGCCTGGATGATGGTCTCCCAAATGAGGAGAACCGGGATCCTGCGCCGGCAAAGTTCGAAACGCTATTTGAAACGTGCGATCCGCCAAAGCCGACTCCGCCGCCGCGGCTGCCGACTCCGCCTCCAACATGTTCGGCAGCCAAGGGGCCACCACGAAAGCCACCGCCGTGGAAACCACCGCCGAAACCGCCCCCATGGAAGCCACCCCCGAAACCTCCGCCTCCAAATCCACCACCGTGGAAACCTCCTCCGCCGAAGCCTCCACCTCCGCCGCCGTGACCGGCAGCTAAGGTTTGACTCACTGCTGCACATAGAAGTAGGCTAACTAAGGCAAATATTGCTTTTCTTTTCATACCCCAAGGTCGCAGCGGACAACGCTTCATTGCTATTGCGCATCCGGCAGATTTTACTGTGCTACCCACGAGTTGTAGCTTGCTCCCTCTTTTGGGTGACTTCTTCCATCGTTCGCTGCCTACCTGATGGCCTGATCGCCAGGATCGAAGCCCTCTGCTAGTATCGGAGGCGACAAACCTCCCTTGGACCCTGACAATTATACCTTGTTTACACTAAAGAAAACGCGGAGTTGTAATCGTGCCTAGCTTAACTAGACGAAATGTTCATGTCGCTGATTTCGCGGGCATCGGCGCAGTTGTTCTGGCGGCCGGTGCATCGACGCGAATGGGCAGGCCGAAGCAATTGCTGCAGTTCTGCGGACAAACATTGGTGAGACGCGCTGCGTCTGTCGCAGTTGAGGCAGGATGCCGCCCTGTGGTCGTTGTGACGGGCGCACATGCGGTGGCGACGAGAGACGCTTTGAGTGGACTCGACGTGCAAGAAGCGGAAAACCAGCAATGGCCATCCGGAATAAGCTCTTCCATCCGCGTAGGTGTCGAAGCCGTCGTTAGGGCGAGTCCCCAAACAGCCGCAATCGTACTGATGTTATGCGATCAGCCGTTCGTCACGCAGGAGCTCATCGCGCGTATTGTTGCGGCCAACAGGGAAACGGGTCGCTCGATCATCGCTTCACGCTACGGCGGGAGCTACGGTGTGCCGGCCCTATTCGGTAAAAAATATTTCGCACAACTTACAGCACTTGAAGATGCCTTGGGAGCGAAACGGCTGATTCAAAAACAGATCGCCGATGTTCAGCTGGTGGATTTCCCCCAAGGCGAGATTGATATCGATACTCCGGACGACTTGTCGCGTTTGAACTAGGCGGCTTCGCCACCTGCTGCAACAACATTTGTCGCGTGAATGTCGCTTTTGCGCTCGCGCAAAAAACCACCACGCCGATCGGAGAGCACCGCAGCAACCTCGGATGTAATTGAAAGCGCGATTTCTTCGGGCGCTTCGCTGCCGATGTCGAGTCCGGCAGGCGCAAACAAGTTTCTCGCGCCCGTGTTAAAATCGAGCGATCGATATTCGCTAAGCCGCGCTAACAACTCCGCATGGCGTCTTCTCGGCCCCAGTAATCCGACATATCGGAGCCGGAAAGTAAGAAGGCGATCGAGTGCGAGAAGATCACGGCCGAAGTTATGATTCATTACAAGCGCTGCGGTCTGCGCATCCGCTCGAAAATGCTCGTCGAGT
>DATHJP010000670.1:0-5087 GCA_035489695.1 Terriglobales bacterium | reverse complement strand
GCCCAGCAGCAAGTACTCAACCGCGAGGGATCCCATTACTACGATCAGCGAAAGAGCGCTATTGATGGGATGGCGCTGTACTAGCAGGTTCACGGCTCCTGCCACGCATATGGCTCCGAACGTTAGGAATAAGACCAGGTGAAGCATTGAGCAGTTCTCAGTTCTTTGTTCTCAGATCTCAGTTCACGACTTCAGCGCTACGATCAGGCCGGTGATTACGAGATTCGCGATGGCCAGCGGGAGCAGAAACTTCCAACCGAAGGCCATGAGCTGGTCATAGCGGAAACGCGGTAACGTCCCACGAATCCAGATATAGACAAAGAGAAAGCCGAAAACTCGCAATACAAACCAAAAGACTGGGAGGATCGACTGCAACCAAGGCGGCCCGAAGAGCGGTCCATGCCATCCACCGAGGAAGAGTAGTGACGCCAGGCATGCGACCGTGATCATGTTGGCGTATTCCGCCATAAAAAACATGGCGAACTTCATGGAGCTGTACTCAGTGTGATAGCCGGCAACCAATTCGGTCTCGGCTTCGGGGAGATCAAAGGGTATACGGTTGGTTTCCGCGAAGGCCGCCATGAGATAAATGAAGAAGGCGAAGATCTGTCCTTGAAAAATATTCCAGCGAGGGATGAATCCCCAGAATGTTCCGCCCTGTGCGTCCACGATTTCGCGCAGGCTGAAGCTGCCCGAGAGAATGAGCACGCCTATCAGGGATAGACCGAGTGAGACTTCATAGCTGATCATCTGCGCGCTGGCACGCAATCCTCCGAGTAGGGAATACTTGCTGTTGGACGACCAACCGGCCAGGGCGACACCATAGACACCCATCGATGTAATGCCCAGGATAATGAGCAGTCCAATGTTGACGTCTGTGATTTGTAAAGGCGTGCGTACACCGGCGACGGTAATCCAGTTGCCGATGGGGATCACTGAGATCGACGTCAACGCAAAGGTGACGGCGATCACGGGCGCAGCAAGGTACAGCAATTTGTAGACGTGCGGAGGAGTGATGTCTTCCTTGAAAAGGAATTTCATGCCATCGGCCAAAGGTTGCAGTAGTCCAAAGGGGCCGACCCGCGTAGGTCCCCAGCGGTTCTGAATATGGCCCACAACTTTGCGCTCTAGCCATACCGTGTAAGCGACTGCGGTGAGCAGCACGAAAAGTGCAATCGCAGTCTTGATGATTGAAGCGATAACGAAGCTTTCGACGCTTACCAAATTGTTCTCTCTGGCCTCAGGATGTTGAAAAAATCGCTCAGTCGGCCGCGACTATAATTTCCGCGGGCTGTTTGTGAGTGTTCTCAAGGACTGAATTTAGAGTCTTGGAATAGCGTCCCAAAGTGCCGGAACTAAAAAGATCATCATTGGCCGGCGCGATCAGTTCCGGATTCTGCGAAGTCGGCCGTCCACTGCTGGATAGAGTCGTGTGCTGATCGTTGCCCGCCTGCAGATTCATTCGGGAGACGTCGTACCCCGGCACTAGTCGCTGAATCTCATCGAGAATCGCCATGGGATCGAATGGCGACATCTTGGGTTCCAGGCCGTGAGCTTCAAGCCAAACCGCATGCCGATCAGCTTCGCCAGCCTGCGCGCCGCGAGATTGTCCCATGTCTGCGCGTGTGCCACGGCCGAAGGGGACGAGTTTACGCACGTCGAACCCGATAGCATCGGCGATGCGCACGATCATTTCGAAATCAGGTTTGGTGCCATTAACCTCGCCTGCTTTTTTCAGTAGTTGGAGATCGCCACAAGTGTTGGTGAACGTCCCTGCTTTCTCGTAGGCGTTAGCGGCGGGAAGCACCACGTCAGCGATCTCCGCGGTTTGCGTCAAGAACATATCCTGGACCACGACAAAACCTTGAGAAAACGAAAATGGATCCAGGCCAAGCCGTCCTACAGGATTCGAACCCACGACGTAGAACGCCTTCAGCTTGCCGGCTTTAGCGTTTTCGACCATCTCCGGCAGGCTCAGGCCAGGCGTCCGCGGAATTTCGCTTCCCCATTCCTCGTGGAATGTTCCGATGTCGCTAATCGAGTGATACCCGGGCAGAAGATCCGGATAAAGGCCCATGTCGGCGGCGCCACGGGAATTGGCATAATCAGCCAGGCAAATGAATTTTGAGCCGGGAATGCTGGAGCCAAACTTGACCAGAGAGGAAATGTCATCGCCGCGAATCTCGGAGCCAAAAATGATGACCAGGTTCTGTTCGGTCCGCAACTTGTCTCGCAACCCCTTCAGTGCACCACGCGTATCGCTGCCGGCAGCGGCGATAGCGGAATCATCGCCAGCCAGGAATGACGCGACGTTGCCTTCCGTTCCGTCCGGAACTTGGACAAAGTTGGCAGCCTGGCGACGTAGTTTGATCTCTTGGGAATTAATAACATAGAGGCGAGCGCGGTGCAGCCGCACATTGTTGCGAATCTGCCAGGCCAGTAGCGGATGCTGCTCAGTAGGGTTGTTGCCGATCAGCAGCACCGCGGGGGCATTGAAGACATCGCGCATGCTCGCGGTCGCCTCTGGCTTTCCTGCCAGCGCTGCGACAAAAGCAGGGAAGTCGGCAGTGCGATGATGATCGATATTATTAGTTTGCAGGACGATGCGTGCGAACTTCTGCAGCAAATAAGTTTCTTCGTTTGTAGTTCGGTTAGAGCCCACGACGCCGATGGACTGTCCACCTTGATGGTCGCGGATATCGGCAAAACGTTTTCCGATCAGCGCGAAAGCTTCTTCCCAGGTGGATGGAGTGAGGCGGCCATCCTTGCGAATGAGCGGCTGAGTGATGCGGTCATCGTGATGTGCGAAATCGAATGCGTAGCGGCCCTTGATGCAAAGGAAATCGCCGTTGATGCCGCTCTTATCACGATTGTCGCCACGCACAATCTCCATCCCGGTATCGGAGCGGCGAACACCTAAAGTAGTTTTGCATCCGTCACCGCAATGAGTGCAAGTCGTGCCTACATGCTTCATTTCCCAGGGACGCGTTTTGTAGCGATACGCCCCAGAAGTCAGCGCGCCCACAGGGCAGATGTCGATGCACATGCCGCACTCTTCGCACTCGAGGTGATCTTCCTGGTTAGGTGCGATGATCGAGCTGACACCGCGGTTTTGCACGCCTAGAGCCCAGACGTCCATGGCTTCACCACAAACACGCACGCAGCGATAACAAAGGATGCAACGGGGCCGGTCGAAAAACACCACAGGAGACCACTGCTGTTCATCTTTGTGATTCTTGGGCTCCATGTATTTCGACTCGGCGGCGCCATAGGAGAAAGTCATGTCCTGCAGTTCGCATTCGCCACCGGCATCACATACCGGACAGTCCAGCGGATGATTTCCCAGCAGCATTTCCACCATGGACTTGCGCGCCTGGCGGATTTCATCGCTGTCCGTGGTGACGATCATGCCCTCGCTGATCACGGTTGTGCAGGCCGTCTGCAGTTTAGGCATCTTCTCCACCTTCACCAGGCACATGCGGCAAGCGCCTTGCAGAGAAAGATTCGGGTAATAGCAAAATGAAGGAACCTCAATGCCTACGCTCTTGCAAGCTTCGATCAGCAGCGTGCCTTGTGCCCCGATAACTTTTTTGCCGTCCACCGTGATGTTTATGTCTGCCATGAATTGATTACCGGATCTTTTGCATCAGGCGAACACTGGTAGCTTCTCGATCTTGCTTTCTTTCTCAAATGCGCAGGGTTGACCTTCGAGGTGATCTTCGAATTCCTGCCGAAATTTCTTCACTATGGAAATGGTCGGCATCGCGGCTGCATCGCCCAGAGGACAGAAAGTGCGGCCCAGCATGTTCTGGGACAGGTACAGAATGTTGTCGATATCCTTTTTCAGACCGCCACCGGAATGAAAACGGATCAGTGTCTTCTTAAGCCAATCGGTGCCTTCGCGGCAGGGAATGCACCAGCCGCAGCTCTCGTGTTGATAAAACTTCATGATGCGCAGCGCAAACTTGACCATGCACGTGGTGTCGTCCAGGACTACAACGCCGCCTGATCCCAACATCGAGCCCGCCTTCATCATGGAATCGAAATCCATGGGGACATCAATTTCATCGGGCGTCAGCAGAGGTGTGCTCGAACCGCCAGGTACCACGGCCTTCAGCTTGCGACCGCCGGGAATTCCTCCGCCCACGTCGTAAATCATTTTCTTCAGGTTGTATCCCATGGGCAGCTCATATACGCCGGGACGTTTCAGATGTCCGCTCAGGCAAAACAATCTTGTGCCGCCGTTTTTCGGTGGGCCCAGGTTGGCATACCAATCAGCGCCGCCCAGCAGGATGTGGGGAACACTGGCCAGCGTCTCCGCATTATTGATGACGGTGGGTCCACCCCAGAGTCCGACGACAGCAGGGAAGGGAGGCCGGATTCGCGGGATGCCGCGCTTGCCTTCCAGAGATTCCATCAGCGCCGATTCCTCACCGACTTCGTACGCGCCCGCTCCGCCATGCCAGTAAACGTCGAAATCGTAGCCGCTGCCGAAGATATTCTTTCCCAAGAATCCCCGAGCATAGGCATCGGCAATCGCCTTCTGCATGATTTCCAGAAGATAGCGATATTCGCCACGGATATAGATGTAGCCAGTGTGAGAGCCCACCGCTAATCCCGCGATCACTGTGCCTTCGATCACGGCGTGCGGGTCGTGTTCGAAAATCAAACGGTCTTTGCAGGTGCCGGGTTCACTCTCGTCTCCATTGCAAAGGACGTATTTGGGTTTCGCGGACTGCTTGGGAACGAATGACCACTTCATGCCGGTATTGAACCCGGCGCCACCACGGCCGCGCAGGCCGGAGTTTTTGATCTCATTGACGATGGCGTCGGGCTGCATGGCCAATGCTTTCTGAAGACCCTTGTAGCCATCCAGTTCTAGGTAGCGATCGAGATTAGTCGCACCCTGGCCAAAGCGGCGAGAGACCACTCTTACTTCGTCGGGATGGGAGACCAGGTCGGCCATGGGGGATTGTCGATTTACGATTTACGATTGACGATTGACGATTGAAAACCTTAGTTGAATCCTCATTTACTATTGCGTTCCTTTTCCTTTGTACTCATCTAGAACCTGATCCAGCTTCTCC
>DATHJP010000669.1:0-11797 GCA_035489695.1 Terriglobales bacterium | reverse complement strand
CGCTCCCAGCCAGGTTACCGAGCCATACATCTGCTCCCAAAGTTCAGTGTCTTCTTTTCGGCGTACTAGCGGATACTCTGCTCCGTGAAAAACCGGGATGTCGGTTCTTCCGATGAGTTCGAGCATGCGTAAGGTGTGCGCGACCTCTGCGTTGAGCCACTGATCTCCGGTCACGACCGTGATGCCTAGAACTTCCGTCTGCGGAGACTGGATCAACAGGAGCATGGATTGTTGGTCGGTGCCGGCGGGTCCGCCCGCGTCTTGATCGATGATGATCTTGCGCTTTGCCTGGGCCCAGCACGTGAGACAGCTCGCCAGGACTACAGCAGTTAGCCAGATTCGGCCGAATTTCATTAGTGACCTCAAAGTTTAGAAGTTAAGACTCAGCTACTGCTTCCCCGATAGACGGCCAATGAGCAAGTCGAAGAACCTTGCCGAATCCACATTCACGGCAACTTTTGCGTTGGGAACAAATTTGTCGCGCACAACTGGAGACGTCTTGGTCGTGGCTAGCGTAGGGGCTGATCCACGGATTTGCATGGTCAGAGCTGCCTGCTTTTCGCTTTCGGGGCGACGTTGCAAGTCGCCGGACATAGGACTGTAACCCAAGGTTTCGCCCGCAGTGAGCTCACCGGTCGTTTCAACATCCACGTAAAAATCCTGAAATTTCAGAAGTGACGGATCAAGAAAGCCCGCCACGGCAAGTGAGTCGTGCATATTCGGTCCCACCAGAAACCCTTGCTCACGGTTGTGGTTAATAGCGTTGCGGGCGATCTTGGCCGCGGCCTGACTGACGGGGTTCTGACCAGCTTCTAGTGTTTTGACATGTTCGTCAGTCAGTGAAGTCTTGCGCGTGACGTCCAGACCGACCATGGTGACCGGAATGCCCGATTGAAATACGATGCGGGCCGCCTCCGGATCCACGTAAACATTGAACTCCGCAGCGGGCGTGATATTTCCTCCGGACAACGAGCCACCCATCATAACCAGGCTTTTAACCATGCGTGGTAATTCCGAATCCATATTTAACGCAGTGGCGATATTCGTCAACGGGCCTATAGTGATCAACGTTATCTCGCCGGGATACTTCCGCACTATTTGTGAAATGAATTTCGCAGCGGGCTCGGCGATAGGTTTGATCTTCGGCTCGGGAAAGACTGCACCTCCCAGTCCGTTTTCGCCGTGCGCGTAAGCGGCGGTTACCAGACGGCGCAGCAATGGAGTCTTGGCTCCCACTGCAACCGGAATATCCGTGCGACCGGCTATTTCCACCATTCGCAAGGCATTGGGAAGCGACAGCTCCAGCGGAACATTTCCGGCGACGGGTGTGATCGCTTCAATCTTTAATTCTGGTGAGCGCATGGCAAGGAGGAGTGCCAGCGCATCGTCTACGCCGGGATCAGTGTCAATGATTACGCGGAACGGGCCGTGACCTGTTGTCTGGTTTGTCTGTGCTGCGGCCGGTGAATTCTCGGCGAAGGTCCGGCTGACGAAACCTCCTGCTGCCAAGGCGGCGGAAGAAGATGCCACAAACTGGCGTCGTGTCATGCGATTCGAATCCATGTCGGCTTCTCTTGGTCCTGCGCTGTGTGCGCTTGCTGAATCTATTTATGCTGCTGAAGTAGCCGGCAAGATGCCGGCGCTACGATGATCAGCTACTTTGGCTGACGCGACGGCTGAGTCATTAATTTTATGTAAAGATCGTACAGTTTTTTCGTGTCGACATCGAACTGAACCGTGGCCAGTCTTTCATATGGAGGAAGCTCGGTGCCGGGTTCCCAGAAGAGTGTTTCGCCGTAGCTTGACCCGTGGTCAACGTCAATGTCTACATAAAGTTCCTTCTGCCCGGTGATGATGGACGGATCGATCATGGCTGCCGCAGAAAGCTCATCCCACATGAAACTTTCCGCGGCGTATTTGGTAAGGTAGCGGGCCACCGGCGTATCGGCTTTCGCGATGGCAGCCTTGAGTTCGGGATTTACGGTCGTTTTGACCGAGATGTCGATGGGCGTGATCGTGATTTTTTTCCACGGTGAGCGCATCACGATGCGTACCGCTTCGGGATCGAACCACCAATTAAATTCGCGGCGCCCGTCAATGCTGTTAATGCCGCCTTGGTTTGCGTACATTCCGCTGCCCATCAGGACAAGTCCTTTGGCTAAGGCCGCCACTTCGGGATCCAGGCGCAGGGCGAGCGCGATGTTGGTCAATGGCCCGCCGGCCCAGACGACTACTTCGCCCGGATACTTACGCACCATGTGAACGATGAAATTTGCCGCGGTTTCATCCAGAGGTTTGGTGTGTGGTGCGCCCTCAACCAACGTCGGTACCACATCAGGTTCGTGATACCCAGCGCGAAACGCCGCAGGAGTGCCGGGCGGCAGCTTGGAGAAGTCGCTCCAGCATCCTTTGTAACGGAACTTGCCGTAAAGGCTTTCCCATCGCTCGGTCTCCTCCTTGGAATTTAGCAGCGGAAACTCGGCGCCCGCGACCACTGGAACGTCGGTGCGGCCGGCGATTTCCACCAGGCGCAACGTACGTTGTGTTTCTTCTTTTACCCACTGATCGCCGCTGACGGTGGTGATGCCCAGCACGTCGAACTTATCCGACTGCAGAAAGATCAGGATCGACTGCATATCGGTGGTGGCCGGACCACGCGCGTCCTGATCAACAATGACTTTGATTTTTTGCGCCTGCAGTTCGGTCGTCGCTGCCAGCGTCAGAACTGCGGTCAATAGAACCAACAAGCGTCGTGCCTTCATCGTGAAGACTCCCTCGTAGATTCTTAGATTTTGTCTCTGATGATTTCCTGAAAGACTATACGGTTCAATGCCGGTCCGAAAAGAACTGGCATTGTAGTGCGTATTTCGGCCCCTGCCAACCTCAAAGCCACAGTTTGCAGAGATTGCAGGCTCCGGCACTAGCGACTAAGATTGCGCTTTAAGGCGGGCGATTACTTTCATTTTTCTTTTCTGCTTCGCGTTTATCTTATGGACGGTTCACGTCTCACTGCACACTTTTCCGGAGATCTAGGAACTCGTGTCTCAGTCTGCGCCCTGGCGATAATCGCCGTGATCGCTGTGTTCCCAGTTCGGCTTCACGGGCAGTCTGCGAGCCCTGGAGGCTCGGCCACATTGCGTGGAACGGTTCGTGATTCGCGCGGTCGACCTGCCGCCGCAGCCATCGTTCATTTGCAGGCTGACAGTGGGTCAAAAATTCCAACCGCGCAAGCGGATTCGGCTGGGACGTATCGTTTTTCAGCGCTTCGCCACGGTGAGTACGTTGTGCGCGCAGAACTAACGGGGTACGGCGAGGCAACTTCCGGCTCGTTCGTCCTGGGCGAGAACGAAATCAAGCGCATTGACCTGACGCTCGAATCTCCAAAAACGGACCCAGCAGCAACACAGAACGAATTCTTCGACGAACCCAGTTTCACGGTGGCGGGGGTGACGGATAGCACGAATCTTGGCGGACACGGATCAAATACGATCGCGAGAACCAAAGAAGCATTGGCGAAAGACACTGTTTCTCTGGGCAGGGAGTCGCACACTGCTCCTTCCCCAGACATATCCCTCAGCTCCCAGGAAAAGTCCTTGCGGGAAGCCGTTGCCCAAGATCCCGGAAACTTCGAAGCGAATCAAAAGCTCGGAAACTTGCTAGTCGCGGAGGGGAAAGCACGAGAAGCGCTCCCCTATCTGGCGCGGGCTTCTGAGCTCAATCCAAGCTCTTACGAAAACGCGTATCAATTGGCGCTGGCTTTTGCGGATTCTGGTGACTATCAACACGCGCGCAGCAATGTTCAAAGGCTGCTGACGACGCAGAGTAAAGGTGCGCGGGATAATGCTGAACTTCATCACTTGCTGGGAGAAGTCGAGGGAAGGCTGGGAAATCCGGTCGAAGCGGTTCGGGAATATCAGCTCGCAGCGGAACTGAATCCAAGCGAACTGAATTTGTTCGATTGGGGTTCCGAGCTTCTGATACATCGCGCGGATCAACCTGCCGTTGAAGTCTTCAGTAAAGGCAACCGTCTGTTCCCGCGCTCAGTCCGTATGCTGGTCGGTCTGGGCGCCGCCTGGTATGCGAGCGGTTCCTACGAACAGGCGGTCCAACGTTTCTGCGATGCATCCGACTTGAATCCTGCCGATGCGACTCCTTATCTGTTCATGGGTCGATTGCTGAGCGCCGACACCGTTCCTTCGGAAAGATTAGTGGAGAAACTGGAGCGGTTTGTCAGGCTGCAACCTGAAAATGCCCTGGCTAATTACTACTACGCACTTGCCCTTTGGAAGCAGCGAAAGGGCTCAGAAGACAGGAGGAATTTTGCGCAACTGGAATCGCTGCTGCAAAAAGCCGTGCATCTCGACCCCAAACTCGGAGCCGGCCATTTGCAATTGGGCATTCTTTATTCGGAGCGAAAGGATTTTCGCAAAGCAATCTTGACTTATCAAAAAGCCATTGAAACCAGTCCGCAAATGGAAGAGGCACACTATCGGCTGGCGCAGATCTATAAGCGGACCGGAGAGAATCTGAAAGCCCAACAGGAGCTTGAAATCTTCGATCAGCTGGCCAAGAAAAAAGCAGAGGAAGTCGAGCGCGAGCGGCGTGAAGTTCAGCAGTTTGTCTACAAATTACGCGATCCATCTGCAGCCACGCCGCCGCAATAAAAGGACTTCGCTTAATGAGCAGAAGGTGTGGGCGCACTCATCAAGCTCACAAACATCCGATAAAAACTTTCGGTATCCAGATCCACTTGGATCTCCACAGGTTGCGGGCCGAACTTCGCCTTATCCTTCTCAGTCGAGGTCAGTGTGTCCCCGTATCCCGCACCCCGGCCGAGGTCCACGCCCATGTAGCGATTGTCCCGCTTGGTAATAAGGGACGGCCGGATCCAGGCGGCCGCCGCAAGCTCGTCCCACATGTATTCGCCACCCTGTCCCGTCTGGAAGAAGCGGGAGACGTAGCCAGCCAGAGGAGTCCCGCTCGACTTAATCTGATTAATCATTGCGCGCGTCAGACGAGTCTTAACCGAAATGTCGGTCGTGGTGCAGACCATCTTTTTCCATGGCGCACGTAATACGATGTGCGCGGCCTCGGGATCAAACCAGAAGTTGAATTCGTGACGCGGAGCATTCAGAAACTCGGGGTCGTCGGTCTGGGGACTTAAGCTTCCACCCATGAAGATGAGTTCCTTGGCCAGCTTAGGGAACTCGGGGTCGATTGAGATGGCGAGAGCAAGATTGGTCATCGGTCCGCCCTCGTAGATGGTCACCTGATTCGGGTATTGGCGCACCTGGCGGATCAGGAAATGCGCAGCATCTTCGTCGACGGGCTTGGTCACGGGTCGGCCTTCGGGAAGGGATGGAACCACGAAGGGCTCATGCCACCATCGGTCATCCCATGCACCCGCGAACGCCACTTTCCCATACCGCTGCTGCCACAGCTGAGATTCTTCATGGCGGCGGACTAAGGGGAAAACAGCGCCGGGAACGACGGGAATGTCGGTGCGGCCAATGATCTCCAGCAGACGCAGGGTATGAGCCACTTCCTCGTCGCGCCATTGATTTCCGCTGACCACGGTTATCCCCAGAACTTCGACTTCGGGAGACTGAATCAGCAGAAGGAGAGTCTGCATGTTGCTGCCACCGGGACCCGAGCAATCCTGATCGATGATGATCTTGCGCCGCTGCTGGGCCCAACCGAGGGAATTTGCCAGCAGCAAACAGGTGATGACTAGGCAAAACCTGTTCTTTCTCCTCATCGAGATTGTAGGTTTACAGAAATATTCAGGCAGGCCCATTCCTTCTTGGTCAGGCTTTCTAGTCGAACGTACAGTTTCGCTTGCGCACGCTGTGGTTGAAGGGAAATTGACTCAGACTGAAATCGACCTGAGCTTTCTGTTCAGCTCAGTCTAGCCCAAGTCGATCTGTTCCAGCCGCGCTCTTCTAAAAAGTAAGCTTAAGCCCAAATTGAATCAAACGCGGGTTGTTTACTGTCCGCTGGATTATGCCAAAGTTAGAAGAAGCCAAGTCCTGACCCGGTTGGAAGAACTGAGTATGGTTAAAGAGATTGAAGAACTCAGCCCGGAATTCCAGATCGGTATTTTCATAGACCTTAAAGTGCTTGATGGCAGAGAAATCGGTGTTTACAAAACCAGGTCCGTAAAGTGGAGTTCGGTTGGCATTTCCAAGTTCTCCGGCGGCGGGTGCAACAAAACAACTAGTATTAAAAAATTCTGCCACCGTGTGATTACTGAGCCGGCCGTTGCAAACCTGATCGGGTCGGTTCGTACTGCTCCCGAAGTTTACGCCAGAAGCGTTGTTACTCGTGACTATGAAAAGTGGGAATCCAGAGGTGATCTTTTCGATCACATCGACCTCCCAGTTTCCCAGGAGCGCGTTTACTGCCCCATTCCAATCATTGCCGAATTGCTTGCCTTTGCCGAAGGGTAGCTCGTAAATCACACTACCAGTGAAATTGTTATTGAGCTGGATTTGAGAGAGGGCCCAATCCGCGTTCTTAGTCCCTGGCAGCGGAAAATAGGTTGTTCCGGATGAGGTACCGAGGCCGTCGGGGAACCCGCTGTCGAAAGCCCGGGCGTAAGTGTAGCCCAACAGTGCATAGAGGCCGTGCACAGCGCTCTTGGTCTCGGCCTTGACTTGCAGAGAATCGTAGCGAGCTCTGCCAATATCATTGATATTGAAGATCGACTGAAATTGGGAATACGGGATACTGGTTATGCCGCAGCCGAGTGTATATCCCGGGACAGTGCCGCACGCAGTAGGAGACGCTACGTTCAAATTCATCTGATCAACCAGGATGTGTGAGCTGCGCGATCCCGCATACCCGAGGGTGAGCACAACGTTTCCAGGAATCTGGCGTTCAACGTTGAGGTTGTACTGCTGAACTCTTCCTAGTTTGAAATCGAGATTCTGCGACGAGATGTTCCCGCCAAAAGTCGTGGGATCTGTCGGCTGCGAAAGAAGCGGAAACCCGTCTGACATGGTGCGTCCAGTGCCAAAGGGAATTGCCATTCCGTTATTCGCGCAGGCAGATGGTTGCCCGGAGGGGGCAAAGGGCGAGGGACAGAGATCGGGGAAAAAGGACGCAAATGCAGACTCGGCGAAGAAGGGTGGGTTTTCCCACAATCCCTGTCCTCCCTGATTCCATGAAGAATCATGGAAAATCGCATAGCCCGCACGAACTGCCGTCTTCTCGCTGCCAAAAGGCTTCCATGCCAGTCCGATTCGCGGCTCGAAGGCTGTCTTGTCCATCTGAACCCCAACTCTCGAGTCAGAGTTTTTTCCCGGGATAAGAAATGTGCCAGTTTTAAAGTCGAAGTTCGACTGGCGATTCTGGTCTTCCGTGATTGGTGTTACCAGCGCCCATGCCAGTCCCAGATTCAGGGTTAAATTGCTTGTCACGCGCCAATCGTCCTGCACGTAGGGACGAAACAATTTCCAGCGCCTACCTGTAGTGGCGCCCTTGAACGTCTGGTCGTGCAGGGCTAAGTCCGGCAACCCGAGTAAGAAATTAGCCATGTTGTCGCCGCCGGATCCGGCGGCTAAGAAAACCCCTGGCCCCGGATCCACGTCCCCCACCGGAGCGGTCCACGCACTAGTGAAGACCCAAAACCCATCCTGGAAGGCGTTGGTTCTCACATTCATCTGGTTGGCCCGGATTTCTCCGCCCACCCTGATATTGTGTTTACCGCGAATCATGTCGAACGAGTCGGAGATGGAGAAAACGTTCGTTCCGCCTGTAAACGGAGCAAATCCACGATCACCCAAATCCCAGTAACCGCCACCCACGCTGGTCGAAGTCAACCCACAACTGATGCCTCCCAGGTTTGCGCCGGGGATTCCCAGTGTTTGCGACTCGCAAGTACCGCTACCGAAAGACAGAATATTGTTGAAAATCCGGTTGTAGCCCACGCTCAATTGATTAATGCTGGTGGGAGTGAAAATGTGGGTTTCGGACAAGGCAATGTTGCGCCCGTGGTTTGTAATGTTCTGAGTACTGCCGAAGGTGTTAGCTTCCGCGAACCCTGGTGAACCACCAGGGATGAAAGTTGTCGCTTGATCGAAGCTGAAGCGGCCGAACAAAGTGTCGTTCGTAGAGAAGTTGTGGTCGATGCGAACGTCAAACGAATTTTCGTCAAGTTTCCTCGCGGGTGTATTGACGAAATCCCCCACCAGCGTCCCGGGCACGTTGGGTAGAGGATAAAGGTTGATCATCTGCTGAGCGATGGGGTTTATCAGGCCCGCCGGAATGATGTTGCAAGGGGTGCCGGCTGCCTGAGTTCCATCGGGAGCAACTGGAAGCGGGGCGCCGGTGTTATCGCACTGAAAAGGATCACGGAACGTGCCGGTGGAATGAGTGCTGTATGGGTTGTAAAGTTGCGCCCCGATTTCTGAGAAATCACCATTTCGCATGGCGGCCGTTGGTACTTGTCCGGTAAACGGTATTCCTTGCCGCTTTCTGGTGCCCTGATAATCGAAGAAGAAAAATGTCTTGTCCCTCTTGATTGGACCGCCAATGGAACCGCCGAACTGGTTCAGGTTGAACTTCTCTTTGGACGCAGCGAAATAACTTTGAGCGTCCAACACTGTATTGCGAAAGAATTCAAACAGGGATCCGTGAAGGCTGTTCGATCCTGATTTCGTATTCAACAGTACCGTCGGTCCAGCCCGGGTGCCGTACTGCGCCGAGTAATTGTAGGTCAGGACTTTAAATTCCTGGATGGCGTCGATCGAAGGCACAACTGCGATTCCGCCGGCTGTGAGTTCGTTATTATCATTTCCATCGAGCAGCCAATCGGTGCTGCTGGCGCGCGATCCTCCAACCGAAAGAGAAAAAGATCCGCGGGTAGATACTTCGCTGCTAGGGCCACCGTTGAAGAAACTGTCGGGATTGGTTTCCTGAGTTGTGCCGGGAGTCAGGGTCGCCAATTGGACGAAGTTGCGACCGTTCAGCGGGAGCTGAGCTACCTGCTGAGAGGTGATGACCTGTCCCAGCGTCGGATCTGAAGTCCGCACCGCCACTTCGGTCGCATTTACTTCCACGCTCTCGGTGACCGAACCCGGCGCCAAGGTGAAATTTACTTCGCGGTGCTCGTCCACTTGAAGGCGAATGTCCTTCTGTTCGGAGGACCGAAAGCCTTGCGATTCGACGTGAATGGTGTATTCGGCAACCGGGAGCAAGGGGACCAGATAATGTCCGGTATCGTCGGTCACAGCGTCGCGAGAAACACCCGTGCCTTGGGAAGTGACCGTCACCTTCGCTCCGGTAACCACCGATCCAGTCTTGTCCGAAACGGTGCCAGATAAGCTCCCCGTCGCCTGGCCATAGAGCAGCGGGCAGATGGGAAATACAAGTGAAGAGAAAATTGCGAGCAGCGTGCGTTTAGTCAGCATCAGCATCCCCCTTGGCGATCCGTCATCGAGTGACGGTTGGACTCCCCACTCCCTGTGAAGGGCAGGCTGGTCGTCGCGACGGCTGAGCAACTGTGAATTGCAAATCTGAAATTAATCTGCGGGCAGAACCATAGCTATTCACTCACCTCTTTGTCAACCGCAACCGTCACACTGCTTTGTGACGTTCACAGTCGCGGCTCAGGATCCCAGCGGTTCCGCCACGCCATCGGCAAGGGTTGAAGTCGCCGCTAGGATTTGGCTCGCGCCGCCCAGTCTGCGTCGTAGCGTGCGCGATCATAGAATGATTTTTGAGTTCCGACTCCGGTGGTCGAGAGTCCGGCATATAGATTGGCTTTGCGGACGGCTTCGCGTTCGGGCAGGCCTTCTCCGAGAAACACGGCGAAGCTGCCGATGAATGCGTCGCCCGCGCCGGTACTGTCGACGCTCTTCACGCTGAATGCATCAATGTGCTCCATGCCCTCGCGACCGGCCAGCAACGAGCCGTTTGCTCCAAGTGTGATGATGACCCGCTTGACCCCACCCGAGAGTAATTTCTCTGCACACTTTTTCGCCTCATCGACGTTTCGTACTGGCATTCCCGTGATGGTCTCGGCTTCACTTTCGTTAGGGACGAAATAGTCGAGGCCGGCGAGCGCATTCAAGTCGACGGGTTGAGCAGGAGCGGGGTTGACAATGCAGCGAATGCCATTCTTACGTGCAAAACTGACGCTGTAATAGACGGTTTCAAGAGGAATCTCAAATTGCAGGACCATGCAATCGACGGTCTTGAGCAGGTCGGCGGCGGCATCCACGTCTGCGGGCTTAAGCAGATCATTGGCGCCTTTGACTACCCAGATGCGATTCTGGCCGTTGGGTTCCACGAAAATTGGCGCTACTCCGCTGGACACTCCGTCGATCTGTTTCACATGAGTTGCGTCGATTCCAAGTTTCTTGAAATTCTGAATGGTTGCGGGACCGAAAAGGTCGTTGCCCACCCTGGCGACCATGAAAACGTCGGCACCGCATAGTCGCGATGCCACTGCCTGGTTGGCGCCTTTGCCACCAAAGCCGAGATCAAACTTCTGGCCGAAAATTGTTTCCCCCGCTTTAGGGAACTTCTCGGTAAACGTTGTCAGATCGATATTTGCGCTTCCGACGACGGCAATGCGCGGACGTTTCGCCATAGGATTCACGGAACTCTTTCGACCAATTTGTGTTCGAATCGAAACTTAAAGAACGCGAGTCTAGTCAGCGCTGGCGTTTGTTGTCAACGGATTTGAGGGCAGTCAAGCGGGTTAGCGCGGTTTTCAAATTACTCCCCGTAGGGTACCCAGATATTCTTCACCTGGGTGGCGTGTTGGAGAAACCATCGGCCCTCGCCTTGCTTCACGTCGAACCAGTCAATGGCGCGACCTTCATTGGTGAAGACCTGCTTCAAATTTCCGGTTGAGAAAGACTTGGCCGCAAACGCGCTGGCTTCGTCAGTGAAACACCAGATGGCATCGACATCATCGTGCTCGGCAAGAACTTTGAGCAGTTGTGATGAGTATCCCGTAACGATGTTGACTACTCCGCCCGGTAGATCGCTGGTATCGAAGAGTTGGTACAAGTCTCCAGTGATGAGCGGATAAGTTTCGGAAGGAACAACGATTGCGGTGTTCCCGACAGCCACAACGGGCAGGACAACAGAAAGAAAGCCGAGCAACGGTACTTCATGTGGACAAATAATGCCTACGGCTCCAATCGCCTCGTTCATCGCGAGCGAAATGTTGCGAAAGGGAGGATTGTGTACGGCACCGTCGAATTTATCCGCCCACGCAGCATAAGAAAAGATGCGCTCAATCCCCGCGTTCACTTCGGTTGCAGCTTGTGCCTCTCCTACCGCAGCCGATAAGCGATGAGCAACTTCCTCCCGACGCTGGGACAGGTTCTCTGCCATGTAGTAAAGAATTTGAGCGCGATTGTGCGCGGTGGTTTTGGCCCAGCCAGCGGCTTTGTGAGCGGCTTCAACCGCATTTCGAATGTCTTTGCGATTGCCGAGGGGTACTTCACCGAGTATTTGCCGATTCCGTCCCCGAACTTCCATGCTGTAACCAGAATCCGGTCTCGCCTGCTTGCCTCCGATATAAAGCTTTACAGTGCGATCAATCTCGGTAGGATCGAGGGCTGTGCTTGCGGGTTGGGGGTCGCTATTCGCGCGTTCTCCTGAAATCGGTTTCGCGGCGGGGAGGGCAGGTGCTTTCTTGAACCATGCCGGCTCGAGATATTCAAGCAGCCCTTCCTTGCCCCCTTCGCGGCCGAATCCGCTTTCGCGGTAACCGCCAAATCCGCAGGAGGGGTCGAACAAGTTTGTGCAATTCACCCAGACTACGCCGGCTTTAATC
>DATHJP010000668.1:0-2836 GCA_035489695.1 Terriglobales bacterium | reverse complement strand
TCTCGCGTCCATCGGAGCACGTCTTGCTTTTCAGCATCAGTCAGGTAGTTCACGTAGCCGGTATCCATATTGACAGCGTTCATTAATCCGGCACGATGCGTCGCGACCAAATGCTGTTGAAATGCTTCCACGGCCACTTTCCCGTCTGACTCATATGGGAGCAAGGCCGCTGCGATGCCTTGCACCTCGCGACGAAAGCGCCGACGCTGGGCCAGAGATTCGATGCTCACGGGCTGAGTCTTCAAGCCAGTTGATCCTCAAGCATTAGCGGCTGTCCTCCGGGCGTAATTAGTCAGAGTTTCTTCAAGCTGCTGAGCCGCTCGGCGAATTCAGAAGTTTTGTAGTCACTGTCCAGCGGATAACAACCCGAAGGTAATCCGTTGCGAGGAGCAGTTGTGCAGTCACTAAAGGTTCTGCAGATTCGCTTGTGCTGGATCGACTTCCCTTCGGTTGCGTCCCAGAGCAGATCAGGGTAGGTCAATACCATTCGCCCCAGCCCAACTACGTCGACCCATTCCTGACGCACGGCGGCCTGGGCCACGTTGGGCAGAAAATCCTGCAGGTAGCTGTACGCCGATCCCACAAAAATCAAATTTGGAAAACGCTGTTTCAAATGTCGTGTTACTTCCATTTGCCGAGCCACACCAATTAGCGGATCTTCCGGCGGCTGATATCCATCGGAAGGTGGATACAGAGCGGGCCGCTGAATGTGTGGATTGTAATAAGGGCTCCCCGCGGTGATATTTACGAGCCGGATGTCCAACTCCTCAAGCAAAGACAGAAAGCGAACCGTTTCGGCTAGATCCTCTTCTGTAGGAGCGAGCGGATTTACACCAAATCCCCAACGATACGGAATCAACGTTTCGGATTTCTCAGGTATCCCGGTACCTGGCTTTCCGTTGGACGGTTGCTCCGGATTGGACACGAACGGTATGGTATCGAAAGCCGAGAGCCGCACGCCGATAGCTAGTCCCGGAGCGAGGGAACGTATTCCCTGCACAATTTCCCGCAGGAATCGCGTTCGGTTCTCAAAACTACCTCCGTAACGCCCTTCTCGTGTATGCGCGCCAAGAAATTCGTGGCCGAGGTAGCCATGGCAATGTTTGATATCGACAAAGTCGAATTCCAAATGCTGGGCCATCCAGGCTGCACGGTGGAAATTCGCAATGATGTCCTCGATCTCCGCGTCTGTGAGTAAAGGATAATCCTCCGGCAAGCCCAATCGCCGGTCCAAGATCGGATGATGAAACAGAATGCGCGGCTCGATTCGATGGTGGGCATTTGGTCGGCTATAGCGCCCTGAGTGCGTCAACTGTAAGCCGATCAGCAATCCATCGTCTGAACCTGTCGTTCGCCGATGTTCTTCTACCAATACGGATCGCAGGCGACGCAATCCTTCACGCGTGTGTTTTGCTGCCAGCAGCTGATTTGGATTAGCGCGTCCTTCATGAGTGACCGCGACGGCTTCTCCACCCCAAATCAATTTCGCGCCACTGCGCCCGAATCGCTGCCAACGTCGAATCGTTCTTTCAGTCGGGTCGCCATCTGGCGAACCGTCCCAACCCTCCATGGGTTGTACCGCGATGCGATTCCCGATTTTGATATCGCCTTTGGTGAGCGGCCAGCGCAGCGGAGATTCCGGCCCAGACGCGAGTTCGCGGTCGCACGGGATGTTCAGATGGAGCGAACGCAAGTGCTGCTCAAAACGTGCGATGTCCTTTACGGTTCCGAGCCGAAGAATGGGTTGCGCGGTCATGCGCGCTCCCAGAGTTTAGACAATAACTTCATTGCGTAAGCGATGCGCCTATGGCTCGGAAGTTTACTCCACGTCAACGGCCAGAACGCCGCAGATTGTCTGGTATGATGCCGCCGGATTTCGAACCTTCCTGCGCGAGGTACTTATGTCGATAACTCGACGTGAAATGTGTCTTCTGTTAGCGGCAGGCTCTTTCCCGGCCTCGGTTGGATTAGAGGCTCTCGCCACCGACGACAATTCCTTGCCTTCCGCCACATATTCATTTGACAAATTGTCGGTGAACACTTCAAACAACGCCCAGTTTCGTCCGATCTTGAAGGGCAAGCTTGCCACGGGCGAATCGCTCGAGGCACACGAAACCACTTTACCTCCCGGTGGCATGCCGCATCCTACACACCATCATGTGCACTCCGAGATGTGGCTCATTCGCGAGGGAACCGTCGAACTCACAATCAACGGCACTGGGCATGTTATGGGGCCTGGCTCGCTGGGATTCGTCCACTCCAATGACGAACACGGGATCAAGAATATTGGCACCACTCCGGCTACGTACTTTGTCGTAGCCGTGGGTCCCGGTGCCGGCTCGTGATTCCGTCGCTATGAACCGAGCAGTTCAAACCACGCCGTTACCGCCGGATCCGGACTTCAGTAGCAAAGTCCCTCGCCGACGCTGGGGAATTGCCTGGCTGCTGGGATTTGGAGTGCTGGTTAATTACTTCGATCGCGTCAATTTGTCTGTCTCGCAAGCCGCCCTGCATAGCGAATTCGGAATCTCCACTGTCACATTTGGTTATTTGTTGAGCGCTTATAGTTGGACGTACGCTCTGCTCCAAATGCCGTCGGGTCTTTTACTCGACCGCTTTGGAGTACGCCTGGTGGGCCGCGTCAGCACTATTCTCTGGAGCATAGCTTCCTTCGGCGCTGCGATTTCAACTGGAATTGGCGGCTTCTTTGCGGCGCGCCTTCTGCTTGGGATAGGAGAAGCTCCCACTTTCCCAGCCAATGCGAAAGCGATCGGATACTGGTTTCCTAAGCAAGAGAGAAGCCTGGCGACCGCCATTTTTGACGCCGCAGCAAAAT
>DATHJP010000667.1:0-4447 GCA_035489695.1 Terriglobales bacterium | reverse complement strand
TTCGCCAAATCAGATCTTATGGCCCGCCACGGCCAGGTGACGCTGAGCACGACCGCGAAGGGTTGAAAAATGCCGTGGGCGAAATGAAGAAACTAGTTTCCGGCCGGATTTTTCTGGGTGGGCATTCTTATGGCGGGCGGCAGGCGACGATGCTCTGCGCCGATCAACCGGGGCTTGTGGACGGTCTGCTCTTACTTTCCTATCCTCTTCATCCGCCGCGCAAGCCAACTCAGTTGCGCACTCAACATCTTCCCAAACTGCAAACGCCGGCCTTGTTCGTTCACGGGACGCGCGATCCATTCGGATCGATCGAGGAGATGGAAGCGGCGATCCAGCTGATTCCAGCGAAAGCGGAATTGCTAACGGTGGATGGCGCGGGACACGATTTAGGATTCAAAGGGAAGGCGAAGCTTGAGGAATTGCCTGCGGCAATCTTGGCAGCGTTTCAAGACTTCTTCGGCTAGACTACCGCCTATCTCATAAATAACCTGTGCAGCGGTTGCTGGTGAAATGTCGATGCTACAACTGCTATCCAAGAATAGTGGTTGCCAGTATGATGTGGCACAAATGTCATTCGAGGGCAGAACGGCTCCGGGCGTGTTAGTCGCAAGTGCCAGATCCAGTCTCTGCCTCACACTTCTAATCTGTTTGCTGGCCCCGGCGATGGCTGCGCAGGTACCCGTGGAACGCCCTGTGAACCTAGATTCGCGTAATACGTTATTCGTCGACTGCGACCGGAACGAGAGGGTGAAGCGTGTTCTGAGTTCGGTCGCGCTTTCGGAGGACGGGGCGTGGCGTGCCTATGTGGAAGTCAATGTTCAGAGCGGCCCGGGATGTCTACACACGACTCGACTGTGGGTAGCCCGAGCAAATCGTCCGTACCGGCTTGTTTATCTAATTCCGCCGGAGCGTTTCCTCGCGGAGAATGGTATGGAGATTTTGGGCTGGGCCAGAAATTCCAGGATGCTCTTGGTGCAGACCGACCAATGGCAGTACGGATCCGATGCACCCGATTGCAACAGGTGCTCGCCGTCGATGCCGCAACTGGTGTTGTGTACGAGCCCGAACTGGAAGCACTGCTTGAGAACCGTAGTGATAAGAAATGCGCGTTTCGCGTCACCGATGCGGGTTTCAGCTCCGACAGAAATGTCGTCATTCTGATTCGAGCCAAGTTTTTTACCCCAGTCGACGTTGATGAAGCCGAAGCGGACGTGCCTGCCGCGAAACGCTGTAAGAGAACTGAAGAAACCTGGAGCTTCAATTACGCGACCGGAGAAACGAAAGAGGCGGGGAACACAGAGCCCTTACATCTCTTTAAAAAGTTTTTGTCCAATGGACGAGGCAGGTAAAGCTAGTACGGACCGACAGCAGTTCGGGTTGATGTTGTAAACCGGCATTTACACCACTTATCGAAGGTCCTATTTATGAGTTACCGTCTAAGCTAATTCACCCAGCCGGACTTAGTCCCACCGTTCTTTTTCTCGGCATCTTCTGGAGGGACATAGTTGCCGTGCTCGTCAAAGGTGACCTTGCGATCGTGTTTGCGCATGTAGACTTCGAATTTGCGCGCTGCCCGGCGGCGCTTCCATCGGTAGTAGGAGTTGCGAAGTCCGAAATATTGCTCGGTGGCGCCAAATACGAGCCCGCGGCGAGGCAAGAACTTGATGTAGAGAAAGCCGAAGAGCAAGCCGCCAAGGTGTGCGAAGTAGGCGATGGCTTCTCCGTGCCCCGGAGTGGCAGCCCCAATCGCGCTGACCAGTGCGATAAAAGCAATGCCGGCAACGAAATACTTGGCGCGGATGCTAATCGGGATCGGGAACAGCATGATTTGTCGGTCGCCATAAAGCAGCCCGAATGCCATCAGAATGCCGTAGATGCCGCCGGAAGCGCCAACGGTAATGGTTCGTGGCGAGATGCCGCCGATGCCCGTATATCCGACGGCTACCGTAGTCAATGCTGCGCCCACCACGCAGAAGAAATAGAATTCCAGAAATCGCTTGTGTCCCCAGTCAGATTCGAATTGCGCGCCGAACATCCAGAGCGCCAGCATGTTGAATAGCAGGTGAAAGAGGCCGCTGTGCAGGAACGAATACGTTGCCAGTTGCCAGATCCAGCCGTGGGTGACCATCTGCGGGATCAGCGCCAGGATCAGAAAAATCGCATTGCCCAACTCCGGCTCCGCGGCCTGGAGCAGAGTGATGAGCAGATACATCCCGGCATTGATGATGATGAGCCACTTCACCGCCTTGGTGAAGGGAGGCAAGCTCAACGAGAGGGTTCGTCCGGGGGGCATGAAAATTATCGTCAGTTCTGCGTCTTGTAATCTTAACAGGCTATGAGGTCATCGCTCCGGCGTCGGGACGACCGGCAAGCTTCTGTGGCCTTCTTTATCGACCGCCCGGATGGCGAAAATCACGTTATCTTTCGAGAGCGGCAGCGTCGTCCTGGTTAGGTTTCCTACCGCTTGCGTACGTTCCCATTCCGCACTCGTGGTGGCACGCCATAGCACTTCGTACGTGCTGGCACGACTGCCAGGTGAAGGGTCCCAGGTTAGTGTCGAGTCGTTCTCGAGTTCTTTTGTCAACAAGCGGACTTTGGCGGGAGGGGCGGGCGCCGACGCCAGTGACGCCAGAGTCGCGGCATTCAGACGCGCAACATTGGCGACGTAGTCGAAATTTACGAACTTGGGCAGATCGCCATATTCAATACCATTTTCCGTGCGGACATTTTGGTGCTGGTGATGGTAGTCCTCGCGGTATTCAGTGAAACGGATTGCGGCAAATCCTTGCTGATTAAAAGAGATGTGATCGCCGCCGCGAAGATAGCGGTCGAGGCGGAAGACGAGCATCGGCTTGAGGCCTACTTCATAGGTACGTGCGACTTCGGCGACGTAGCGGGCAATCTGGCGAGATGAGGAATCGCTTTCACCGCCGAGATTGCGGATGAGCTTCAATTCGGCGTCGGCGGCGGCAATTGGGACGCCTTCGGAAAAGACGCGCACTACGCTTGGATCCTGTTGAGAGTTGCGGTCGCCACCTACGATGTCGTTGTTGAGCGCTGCTTCAATGTTCCATCCTTCGGACTTCGCCATCTGCGCGAAGTGATGGCTGCCATTCAGACCTTGCTCTTCGCCGGCTACGGTCAGAAAAATAATGGTCGCGGAAAATTTCAGTTTGCTCAGGACGCGGGCGCATTCCAGGCTTACTGCCGTGCCACTGCCGTCATCATTGGCGCCGGGAGCCACCCCAGTTGTGTCGAGCGTGTCACTGTTGCGCGAATCGTAGTGGCCAGTGACCAGGACGATGCGCTTGGCATTCTCGGGGTCGGTACCCTTTAGGACCGCATAAACATTGGTGATAATCGTGGGGTTCGGGATGCGGTCGGCGGGGCCTTCGGTAAGGCTGTCAGTCTTTACCTCGAGACATCCGTTGCAATCACGCGAGTAGCGTTCAAACTCGCTTTTGATCCATTCGCGAGCTGCGCCGATACCACGGCCGGCCGCGATGGAGGCTTGATCCTGAGCGGAAAGAGTTGATCTGGTCTGAAAACTTACCAGCTTCTCGATGTTGGCTCGGATCTTCTCTGCCGTGATCTGCTTCAACGCTGTGGCGATCTGCGGGTCCGCTATACTTCCAGTCGCGGTGTTTTGGGCTAACGCCGGTGCCGTCAAAACCAGCAAAATCCATCCGATCAACCGCAGGCACGATGTCTTCATATCAATGAGAGCTGGATTCATATAAGCTACATGTTTTCTTTCGAGCTTTTCGCAGATTACGGTACAGCCAAGTTCTGTGAATCGACATCTGACGCCGCATGAGATCGAGGTGCTTGACCTTAGCCGCGGAAGAAACTAAATATTAGCAGGGACATCTTATAGAACGGAGGCAATGATGGTCTATTGTCCTGAATGCGAGACCGATCTCGATATCGAAGAAGACGAGGTCGATGAGGGAGAAGTCGTCTCCTGTCCGGAATGTGGCACTGACTTCGAAATCATTACGATTAATCCGATTGAATTGAAGCCCGTCGAAGAGGAAGACGTTGATGATGATGAGGAGGAGGAAGAAGCTGAAGACGGCGATTTATCGTAGGCTCTGCAAAATTCCCCCCTTTTCACCACAGTATCCCCGCGCCGCTTGCCGATTGATCCTGGTTGGGCTCTTGCTTTGCGTTGCAGCGACTATCGCCGTGCGTCCTGCGACGGCTGAGCAGAAGAAATCCGAAAAACCTTATGCCCTGATTTTCGGCACTGTTTGGGGACCGGACAATCACCCGCGGTATGGTGTCAGGGTTAAGATCCGTCGCGTAGATGAAAAGCCGCGCTGGGAGTTCTATTCCGACCACAATGGCGAGTTTGCCCAGCGGGTTCCTGCGGGCAAGGCGGATTACGTGGTATGGGCCGATCTGAAAGGCTATAAGTATAACAATGACAAGAAGTTACAGGTGG
>DATHJP010000666.1:0-4098 GCA_035489695.1 Terriglobales bacterium | reverse complement strand
CTGAAGGGCGGCAAGAAGCAGGTCCGTCTGGACTCGGGTGTGGGCATCAAGCCGATGTCAGTGACCGGCACCAAGCGGCTGGTGCGGATGGCCATCAAGTTCGCGCTGGAGAGTGGACGTAAGAGCGTCACGTTGGTGCATAAGGGCAACATCCAGAAATTCACCGAAGGCGCATTCCGCAAATGGGGATATGAATTGGCCACCGAAGAATTCCGCGACAAAGTGGTGACCGAACGCGAAAGTTGGATTCTCGACAATAAAGACAAGAATCCCAACCTCAGCATCGAGGAGAACGCCAATCTGGTGGAGCCGGGACTGGAGTTTGCTACCGAAGAATTTCGCCAGGCAGTGTACAAGGAAGTGAAAAGCGTTTTGAATTCGATTTACGCGACCCACGGAAAAAGCGCCTGGAAGAAGAAGCTGATGATCAACGATCGTATCGCGGATTCGATCTTTCAGCAGGTAGTAACCCGCGCCGATGAATATTCCGTGTTCGCCACACCTAATTTGAATGGCGACTATATCTCCGATGCGTGCGCGGCACAGATCGGCGGCTTAGGGATCGCGCCGGGAGCGAATATCGGCGATGGTTACGCCTGTTTTGAGGCTACTCACGGAACCGCCCCCAAGTATGCCGACAAGGATGTCATCAATCCCAGTTCAGTGATTCTTTCCGGCGTCATGATGTTCCGCTTTCTGGGATGGAAGGAAGCCGCGGATTTGATCGAGCAAGGGCTGGAGCGCACCATCGAGCAGAAGAGGGTTACCTATGACTTCGAGCGGTTGATGGAAGGCGCAACCAAAGTCAAAACCAGCGAGTTTGCCAGCTACATTATCGAGAATATGGGCGCGGCGGTGCTGACCGCGGCGGATTAACAGCTAACGCCACAGAAAGCATTAGATTTTCCTTCATGATACTTCGTGTCCTTCGTGGTTAACGATTTTGAAAGGATCTTGAATGCGCGCGAAAGTGACGATTGTAGGTTCTGGCAACGTAGGCGCGACCGCTGCTCATTGGATTGCCGCCAAGGAACTGGCTGATGTCGTGTTGATCGACATCATCGAAGGCGTGCCGCAAGGCAAGGGCCTCGACTTGCTGCAGGCAATGCCGATCGAGAAACGAGACTCTTACATACTCGGAACGCAGGATTACGCCGACACGGCGAATTCAGACATCGTGGTAATCACCGCTGGCATTCCACGCAAGCCGGGGATGAGCCGCGACGATCTGCTTAATACCAACCACAAGATCATGAAGGACGTGGTCGGCAAAGCGGTGCAGCACTCGCCCAATTGTATTTTGATTGTGGTGTCCAATCCTTTGGATGCGATGGCGCAAGCAGCTTACAAGATGAGCGGGTTTTCCCGGAACCGCGTGATTGGGATGGCGGGCGTGCTGGATTCAGCTCGCTTCCGCACATTTATTGCGATGGAGCTTAAGGTAAGCGTCGAGAACGTGACCGCATTCGTGCTCGGTGGGCACGGCGACACCATGGTTCCATTGCCGCGGTACTCAACGGTAGCTGGAATTCCAATTACCGAATTGATGGACAAACCCACTGTTGAGCGGCTGGTCCAACGTACGCGGGATGGCGGAGCAGAGATTGTGAAATATCTGAAGACAGGTTCCGCCTACTACGCGCCTTCCGCGGCAGTGACTGAGATGGTTGAGGCGATCTTGAAAGATAAGAAAAAGATTCTGCCCTGTGCCGCATATCTCGAGGGGGAGTACGGGATTCGAGGACTCTTTGTCGGCGTGCCAGCCAAATTGGGCGCTAAGGGGATTGAGCAGATTATCGAAATCAAGCTCACACCGGAAGAAAAGGCGGCGCTGGATAAGAGCGCGGCGGCGGTCAAGGAGTTGGTGGGAGTGATCGGAGTCTGAAAATCCAAAGCAAACTTAGTTTCCGAGACACAAATCTCCGAAGCCGAGGTCTAACAAACCCAGATATCAGTTCTACGTTCCCAGTTCTCAGTGAATTACACGCGCTCGATGGTGACTGATTTCACCGCGATGTCTTTTAGCGGCTTGTCTTGCTTGTTGCGCGGTGCAGCCACGATCTTCTCGAGCACGTCTTTTCCTTCGACTAGTTCGCCAAAAATTGTGTGCTTGCCTGTGAGCCACTCAGTGGGCGCAATGGTGATGAAAAATTGCGAGCCATTGGTGTTGGGGCCAGAGTTGGCCATAGCCAGCTTTCCTGGTTTGTCGAACTTGTGCGGCGAACCTTTAGTTTCGTCTTCGAACTGGTAGCCGGGGCCGCCAAAGCCGGTGCCCGCGGGGTCGCCTCCCTGAATCATGAAATTGGGGATGACGCGATGAAAGATTGTGCCGTCATACAAACGGTCTTTGCTCTTTTTGCGAATGACGGGATGAGTCCACTCGCGTTTGCCTTCAGCAAGTTCTACAAAGTTGGCGACTGTCTTGGGCGCTTCCTTCTCAAAGAGACGACAGACAATGGTTCCTTCTGAAGTATTGAAGATGGCGTACGAACCAGGTTGGCGGGCCATTCGAATCCTTTCTTATTGTGGGGCAGTTTGTGGTGGCGTCGCGGTCTTGGCCGGTTTTCTTGTAACTTTCCGCGACGCGGCTGACTTCGGCGTAGTGGCTCCGCCGCGCAAGATTGTGATGTGAACGATTTTCACGGGACGATACGGATGGTCGTTGGCGTCCTTCCCCATGCGAGCGATCTGCTTTACCAACACTACAGTGGCGTCGTCGCATTGCCCGAAAATAGTGTAATTGCCGTTGAGCGAGGGATAGGCCCCTTCCGTAATAAAGAACTGCGAGCCATTGGTATCCGGGCCGGCATTTGCGTAGGCCAGGCGTCCGGGACGGTCAAATTTGAGGTCGGGGGAAGTTTCATTCTTAAACGCGTATCCCGGATCGCCAGTTCCATTTCCCGCCGGATCTCCACCTTGAATCATGAAATTCGGGATGACACGATGGAAAATGGTGCCGTCGTAGAGAGGAACCCCGTGCTTTTTCTGGTGTGTGACAGGGCTCGTCCAGTCTTTTTTGCCTTCCGACAAATCAACAAAGTTCTGAACTCCGATAGGCGCTTTGTCGGGGAACAATGTGCAATTCAATTTGCCGGCTGTAGTTTCTATGCTGGCGGACATGTCAGCAGTAGATTTCGCCGCAGGCGCCTTCGAGGGTCGTTTAGCCGGCGTCGTGGATTTGGTTTGCGACCACAGAGGTACGACCAGACACAACAAGATAGCCATTAACTTGAGTTTTCTCATGAAAGCTCCTGAGTAATTATGCTCGACCAAGCGAGACTATTGCGTGCAGCGACAAAACCGATTGTCAATTTTACGCTAAAGCAAGATTTATGGGATTGCTGATTTGGTACTTGCGGATGTCTGCATTTGATGGCTGACTTTTTCCACGTCGGTGAATACACGTAGCAAGTTGCCTCCCAGAATTTTTCGGATATCGCCGGCGCTGTATCCGCGATCCAGTAGCGCTTGACTGATTTTAGGCAGGTCGGCGGCGGAATCGATGCCTTCGGGAGTTGCACCACTGACGCCATCGAAATCAGAGCCCAATCCCACGTGGTCCACGCCTGCGATCTTGGCGATGTGATCGAACTGGTCGATAAGCGATTTGAATGGCGGTCGTGGAATCTTTGCCGCCCATGCCCGCTGCACCTGATCATACTCCGCGTATGCGACTGGTTTGCCTTGTGCTTTGCGCTCGGCCACAAAGGCATCTACTGCAGCGTCACGATCTTTCTTTTGCGCGTCGGCGGCCTTACGGTAATTCTCGTCGACGAACGCCGAATAGAAGTTGACCATGACGACCCCGTTATTTTTAGTCACTTCGCGGAGCATGTCGTCCGTCATGTTGCGAGGATGGTCGCTCAGCGCCCGCGCGCAGGAATGTGACGCGATCACGGGAGCACGGCTGGTGGCTACAGCGTCGTAAAAGGTTTTATCGGACACGTGGGAGATGTCCACCATCATGCCCAGGCGGTTCATCTCCAGGACCACTTGCTTGCCGAAATCGGTCAGGCCATTGTGATGTTCGATTTTGGGATCTTCAACATCGCCCGAGGAATCGGCCCACTCGTTCGTATTGGACCAGGTGAGCGTCAT
>DATHJP010000665.1:0-9321 GCA_035489695.1 Terriglobales bacterium | reverse complement strand
GGCGCTCAACGAGCCAGCGATTAAGGACCCGAGAGTCCTCGCGAGGTTTAGGGCAAGGAACTGGTATGGCATTGCACCTTTAATTATTTGACTGGGACCCATTTTGAGCTCCCAAACAGGCGGCATTGTACACTCCGGTTGCTCCAAGACGTGAAGCTGAATCGTTCTCCGGCCTTCCTTTCAAAAAGCAGCCATCGAACGCCTATCTTGAGCGGCGAGCTAAGTCTGGAGTGTAGAGGTGAAAGACGTCTCGGTATGGCTCGACCGGGTAGCCCTTGGCTTTCCAGGCCGCCAAGCCACCTTTGAGGAACTTCATCCGAGAAAAATGCATGGCCAGAGCTCGACGCAAAATTGCGCGGCTGGTTTTCTCACCCGCACACGTACAGTAGACGACCGCGTCTTTCTCGCTGGGGATCAGTGACGGCTTTTCAAGCACTGCTGCTGGCGCGATTCTGTGCGCGCCCGGAATGATCTCAGGACAGGCTAACAAGTCGAGCGGCTCGCGAACGTCAAAAAGAAGTACCTGCTGGTTTGACGCCAACAACGAGTGGAGTTGCTCCACTGTGATGCTGTGCTGCTCCATCTCGCGTTGGTCCCTGACGCGTTTCTTCCGAAGGAAGACCAGAGACAGCAGCGCAACCGCAAAGCAAATAGCAGTCAGAGTCAGTAACATCCCTATGTTCCTCCCGCGCTCCTCCTGATACAAGATTCACCGGGGAGAGAGGAAGATTCACGCGAGGCAGGGGAAACGCAACTTGCTGTGGCTCGTGATCAAGGGAGCGGGAATCTTGCCAGTCCGCGAAAGCCCGGTGTATCGTTGGTCCCGCAATTTCCTGCATCTTCACAAGCCGGGTGACGCCCATGTCCATGTACCGAACCGCTCTGGTAGCTCTTCTGGCATTCACCACCTTTGCGCAGAGAGCAACGTCTGCCTCCAACATCGCAGCATCACCGCAAGCGGCAGAAACAAGGTCAGCACCGGAGCGGGTGGCTGCTGATACACCGCGTGTAACGCCCGGCGGAGCCACTTTCACGGTTCCTTCCGGCTGGTCGATCGTGACTGGGAAAAATCTGGTCATCCTGGAACCTCCCGAGACCGACACGCACATCGCCATCGTCGACTCTCAAGCAGCCGACGCCAATGCCGCGGTCGCTGCCGGCTGGGCAGCCTACAAACCCGAGAGCAAGCGGCCGATTAAGCTGGTCACACCGCGACCTCCCCGCGAGGGCTGGGACGAGCGGAAGGTGTTTGATTACGAGACTTCTCCCAACGAGCGTGCTGTCGTGCAGGCTATTGCGCTGCGTGCCGGCAGCACGTGGACTACGATCATTCTGGACGGAAGCGAACCTACGGTCGAGAAGCGTAGCGCACCGATTGGGCTGGTCTTCGAAAGCTTGCGTCCGAAGGGATACCAGCGCGAGTCGTTTACCGGTCGTAAACCGCAGCCACTGGATGCTACGCATATCGCTCTGATCAAAGCGTTCGTTGAGACTTCCATGCAGGAACTTGGTATCCCCGGCGCCTCAATCGCTCTCATTGATGGTGGCAAGGTCGTGTACCAGGGCGGGTTTGGCGCACGCGAACTCGGCAAGCCTGAGCGGGTGGACGAAAATACGTTGTTCATGGCAGCGTCCAACACGAAAGGAATGACGACGCTGTTGCTTTCAGAGCTGGTCGACGAGAGAAAGTTGAAATGGGATGAGCCGGTGATCGACGTCTACCCAAGTTTCAAACTGGGCGACCCGGAAACCACAAAAAAAGTTCTGGTCAAGAATTTGATCTGTGCGTGCACCGGTCTGCCGCGACAGGATCTGGAATGGTTATTCGAATTCAAGAATGCAACGCCAGAATCTACTTTGGCTCTACTTGGGACCATGCAACCGACCAGCAAGTTTGGCGAAGTTTTTCAGTACAGCAATCTGATGGCGGCGGCTGCGGGATACATTGGCGCCCACCTCGTATATCCGAACCGGGGCTTGGGAGCCGCCTACGATGAGGCGATGCAGCAAAAGATTTTCGATCCGCTGGGGATGAAGTCGACAACATTCGATTATGCGCGTGCTCTCTCAGGTAACCATGCGAGCCCGCATGGCGACGACGTGGATGGCAGGCCTACCGTAGCCAGCATGGCACTCAATTACTCGATCGTGCCGGGCCGTCCCGCCGGTGGTATCTGGACCTCATCCGGCGATCTGATCCGTTACGTGCAACTCGAGCTTGCGCTGGGAAAGCTGCCTAATGGCAAGCAGTTGGTTTCGGCAGAAAACTTACTGGCGCGCCGTGCGCCCCAGATTGCCCTCGGCGAGGACGAGACTTATGGGATGGGCTTGGTGGTAGACCGCACCTACGGCGTTCCGGTGGTGAGTCACGGCGGCAGCATGGGGGGCTTCAAGAGTAATCTCTACTTTCTGCCGGATTCCGGCATTGGCGCCGTGCTGCTCACCAATTCGGATAATGGAGGCATGCTTTTGGGTCCATTCAGGCGCCGCCTGCTGGAGGTCGTCTTCGACGGCAAACTCGAGGCAGCCGGCGATGTTGCGTCCCGCGCAGCAAGCCACAAAGCAGAGCTTGCCAAAGCCCGCGAACGACTCGTAGTGCCTGCTGCACCCGCGCTGGTGGCTGGTCTGGCAAAGAGGTATTCCAGCAAGGAACTCGGCGAAATTGCCGTTCTCACCCAGGACGGAGTGACCACATTCGATTTCGGCGAGTGGAAAAGCACGGTGGCATCGCGAAAGAATGACGATGGCACGATCTCGTTCATCACCATCGATCCCACCAATGACGGGTTCGAATTCGTGATGGGTGAACGTGCCGGCAAGCGGATACTGATCATCCGGGATGGCCAGCACGAGTACATCTTTACTGAGGCCGCCTGATCGCGGTGGAATTCCGATGCCTCAGTACGCTGGCGGAAGGCCCATCTTCTTTATGATGGCGCGATAGCGAGGGTCAGGGTGCACGAAATCAAAGTCCGGAAAGCCTTGCACCCACACCATGTTAGGCGCGCGCTCCACATACGCCTGTTCGAGGTAGCGTAGAGTTTCTTCCTTGCGTCTCAGTTGGGCATAAGCCCAAGCAAATATGATCGGTGAGACGTATCGTTTGGCGGCTCTTTGCTGGTACAGGCTAAGGTTCCATTCGAGCGTGGCGTGAAAGCCACCCCGGCGAAAGGCTCGTGCCTCCTCCGCGGCCAACTCTTTTTCGCCCATGATCTGCAGATTTCGTTGCGACTCCTGCTCCGATTCTTTCTCCATTCCTTTGAACAAGTATGCCGCAGAAAGAAGGGCATGCAAGTCGGCATTGTTAGGTTGAGCCTCAACTCTCAAGCGCGCTTCGTTCAGCGCGGCGTCGAACTGGCGTGCGTGAATGAGGGTCCAACCCGGCCCGTCGGGGCTGGTAAATGGGTCCAGTTCCATCGCTTTCCTTTGCTCCTGCAACGCTTCGTCCATGTGATTTAAACTGCCTAGCACATACGAACGCAAGCGATGAGCTTCGGCGAAGCCTGGATTGAGTTCTACCGCGCGCGCCGATTCTCTCTCGGCTTCCACCCAGTCCCACCGGTCGAAAAAGTAGGCGGCGGCGACGGAGTTGTGTACCTCCGCGAGTGAAGCATCCAATTGCAAGGCCTTCTGGGCGGCCGCCTCTCCCTGCGGCATGACCGCCTCCGGGCGAGACTTCCCGGACACCGCGCTCGCAACGTATGAATCAGCCAGACCGCTCCATGCGGCGGCATAGTCCGGTTGCAGGTCAATGGCTTTCTGGAAATAGGGCCGGCTCTTATCGTATTCGCCCGCAAACCAGTAATACCTTCCTAACAAGTAGGTATCGTGCGCCTCCGGTTTGATTCGTCTCTCTGGCTGGCCAAGGCCCGAAGTCGTGGCCCCGACTTGCCTCGCGATAGTTTGTGCCAGCTCGTTCTGCAAAGAAGCTACGTCACTTAAATCGCGATCGAAGCTTTCCGCCCATACGTGCGTGTCGCTGGCAGCATGGATCAACTGTGCCGTCACGTGCACCCGGTTCCCGTTGCGTTCCACTGAACCCTCCAGAATCCCATCGACTCCGAGCTCCTGCGCGATCTCCCGCAGCGGCCGGTGAACTTTCTTGTACTGCATCACGGACGTCCGGGAGATGACTCGAAGCGAGGGGTTCTTGGCCAGCATCGTGATCACTTCGTCGGTCATTCCGTCCGCGAAGTATTCCTGGGCGGGATCTCCAGACAGGTTCTCCAGGGGCAGCACAGCCAGAGACTTGATCAGGAAGGCCTGCTTTGCTGACGCCTCTCCCCGAAACCGTTTGACAATCGGAATGGCTGCCAGGAATAGGACCAACGCCACAGCTGCCAGCAGTGCGACTCGACGGCCGGTGCCATCCGCTCTTCTCGGCGCTTCGAAAGATTCCACCGTGACGGAGCTTTGTGCTGCGTCATCCGAGATCTCGTCGCGACTGCCAATGCGGGTCCTGGGGAACGTTTCGGAGGCAGAACTCTCATCCGACCATTCCACCTGACCGATGAAGCGGTAACCACGGCGAGGGAGGGTCTCGATCCAACGTGGCTTTCCAGCGGAGTCTGACAGGCAATCCCGCAGCCGCTGGACTGCGGAGTTCAGGCCATGATCAAAGTCAACAAACGTGTCGTCGGCCCAGAGCTTCGCCCGCAGTTCCTCGCGGCTCACCATTTCCCCCGGACGTTCGAGCAACAAACACAAGATCTGGAACGCCTGCTCTCCCATCTTCACTTTCGTCCCGAACTTCCGGAGCTCACCGGAGCGTAGATCGAGCGCATAGGGACCGAACAAGGCGGTTCGAGGGGTGATCATTTTCATGTCAGAAAAGCCCGGGGGAGGAAGGACCTGCAAGCCAGATATGACCGAGACATTCTGAGGCTTGTTCGAACCGCAGTCAAGAAATTGTCAAGGCTGCTCCCACGAGAGCACATAACCTATTTAGTCATGACTAACTTGCACGGTGTTGTCAAATGGTTGAACAAGTGAGGCATTTTGGATTGCACCAGTCCCGATGCTTGAGCGATAAGAGCCGCCGGGAGCACCGGATGCAGCCAATATCCGGGCGGGCCAACCTGCCGTCGTTCGGAACTAGTTTCCACTAATGACAAAGTTTCAAATCGTTAGGCTTGCTTCGCTGGTTTATGGCCGCTCACTTTCACCAAGGAGAAGCATTATGAAATCAAAACAAACTCTGAACTTAGTCAAGCTTGCGGTTGGCATGATCCTGGTAATTGGACTCAGCGCCAGCGCGTTAGCGTCGTGCGGCGATTCCCTGTCCGCGATGGCAGCGGGGGCTGCTTCCGTACAGAGTCAATCCCGCCCGGTGCAACAGAACTCTAAGTCTGCCGGAGACAACGGCGGCACCATGGTCGGCCTTTGGCACATCGTGTTCACGGTCGGCGATACAACGATCCAGGAAGCGTACCAGCTCTGGAATGCCGGGGGGACTGAGATTCACAACCCGAATGTTGATCCCAGAAGCGGGAACGTCTGCCTGGGGGTGTGGAAGCACGCTGAGCACGGCGCTTTCAAACTCGCACACCGCGTGTGGTCGTACGACACGAACGGAACCTTCCTGGGAACGATCCACCTCAGTGAAACAGTCACTGTGGGTGGAGGCGGCAATACGCACAGCGGTTCCTTCATCTTGGATTTCTACGATCCTTCCGGCATGTTCCAATTCGAGGTCACCGGGGATGTCAGTGGGGAACGCATTTCGGTTGAGTGATCCGAGGTGTTGTGCACGTCCCAGGAGAGCCGCAGCAACTGCGGCTCTTCCCTGCGACACCGGTCGGGATGGGGGCAACCGTTTGAGTGTGCGTAGCTATTGTTTTAACGAAGCTGGCTTGGGCTCTTGCGCCTTCTGTTTCGCCTTCGCCTTGCTCGCAGCAGGTGCCTTCTTTACGGAAGGCTTGCTCATGTGGCTGGCATGCTGCTCCGCCTTCGGAGAATTCTTGCCAGCAACCTGCTTGGCCGATACCGGTTTTACCTGCGCTGTCTTAGCCTGAACCGGTTTGGACGGCGCCGGCGTGGCGTGTGCCGGTTTCGCACTCTTGTCGGCGTCTTTGTTATGGCGCCAGAACGCGACTTTCGCGAAACGGCTGTGGTGCTCCTTATCTTTATCTTTGTTCTTGTCGGCGTTGTTCCCGCCAGTCTGGGCCATCGTCAGCGCGCTCAACAGCATTAGGCTGACCACCAGGCTCAGGATTGTTCTGATTGCTTTGCTCATAAGGCCTCCCGGCTTCAGCAATTGTGCAGCGGTCAGGGAGGGCTCACAAGTGACGAAAGGGAATACCGAATTGGGAATCAGGCGGGCAGCTAAGTGCAGGCTCCTTCGCCGACAGCGTGTTAGACGTCGTTGACGGGCACACCGCCCGGAACCGCAAGAACCAAAGACAGCCGCGAAGCGGCGCAAGAATGCAGCCCACGGCGTAAGCCGTGGGTGGGCGTACAAGAACCGACAAGCCCCGAAGGGGCGACAGAGACAAAGTCTTGGCGGAACTCCAGTTCCATGAGTTGACTCCTTTCGCGCGGAACAACATGCGCAGCGGGATGTTTCACGAAGCAGAATCTTTCGCCCCGTTGGGGCTCTCCCTTCCTCGTAGCAGCCCCACGGCTTACGCCGTGGGCTGCATTCTTGCGCCGCTTCGCGGCTTCCCCCCGTTCTTCTTGAATACCCACGGCGTCAGCCGGTGGTAGTATTTGTTCCTGGGGCCTTGTTTCTGTCGCCCCCTCGGGGTTTTGTCTTCGTGACAAATATCCCTGCTCTTTAAACGCCAACGTGGATTCAATCCCGACCCTTGCACGGATGCCGGAAATGCCGATTCACAACGAATCTTTCATGCGCGTTTGTGAACCCCTTTCTTGAAATTGTTCAGCATGTGCTCACAGGTGCGCATGGTGAAGGCGACGATTGGCATCGTGGTAGTTTTGTCAGTACAGTTGGGAAAAATGCTTGAGTCACAAATGTAAACATTGGGAACGTCATGAGTCTGCGCCCACTTGTTCGTTACCGACGTCTTAGGATCGTTTCTAAACCTGCAGACTCCGGTTTCATGCAGGCTGGTCCCGGGGCGGTTGGGTTCGTCGTCCATACCCCACATCTCTCCGCCCATAGCCTTGAAAAGGTCAACCATCATTTGCTTTGAGTGTTCCCACATCAAAAGCTCGTTCGGTCCCCACTGAAAATGAAACCGAAGCTGAGGGATACCGAATATGTCTTTTTTTTCCGGGTCAATGTCGACATAGTTGGTAGGGCTGGGGAGCGTCGGCGCCTGAATAAGGGCCCCGAGCGTAGTCGGGTAGTAGCGCTTGATATCGCGCTTGAATCCCGCGCCAAAGCCTTCGATCTGTCCGAAATATCCCGGGAACTCTCCACAACCGCCGCCGATGTACACCGAGTAGCCGCGGATGAATTTCTCCTCCCGCGGATTCTTCAAATTCTGCCAGCGCGGCATCCAGGCAACTGTGGAATCAGCAATGTTGTCCGGCGTGGCAGGCTGGCCCAGAAGCCGCGGCAGGTAGCCATATCCCGGGCCTCCGTAGAGGTGATCGCAAAGGTTCCGTCCGAGCTGACCGCTCGAATTGGCGATTCCTGTGGGCCAGTGGCGGGGCTTGGAATTCAACATGATGTGCGCAGTTTCCACGCAGGACGCAGCCAGCACGACTACCTTGGCATAAATTTCCACTTCTTTTCGGGTGTCGCGATGGACGTACGCCACTCCTTTCGCCCTACCGTCCTCGTCCACGATGATGCTGCGCACGAGAGCATTGGTGAGGAGTGTGAGGTTCTTGGTGGCTTCGGCCTCCGGGATCGTAAACCAGGTGGGCGAAAAGAAAGATCCGACATCGCATCCCCGGCTGCAGTTCCCACAGTAGTGGCAGCTAGGATGACCATTGTGTGCGACCGTCAATTGGGCACAACGATCCGGCAGATAAGGTACGCCGATTTTTTCGGCTCCCTTCTGAATGATGTAATCAATACAGCGCCACGGAATCGGCGGTAAGTATTCGCCATCCGGATTGCTCGGCCGATTCTGAATCGTGCTGGCGACACCCATATATCGCTCGGCTTTGGAAAACCAGGGTGAAATCTCCGCGTAATCGACCGGCCAGTTTTCGCCAAACCCATCGAGATCTGCGGCCTTGAAATCGATGTCACCGAAGCGCGCCGAGGAGCGTCCCCAAAAATTGGCTTTGCCGCCAGTGGCCTTGCACCTCTTCCAATACCAATCCGTACCCGGGGCGTTTGAATATGCAACGTCGTGTTCGAATAGATCTCTTCCCTCACTGTATTCGGACTCTTCGACGGAGTAAGGTTCCTGGTGCGCCTTACCTTTCAGGCGCAACGGATCGCCGTAGCCTCGATACTTCAGGTCGTAAACTTGCCGGTGAAGACGATAGTCCCGGCCGGGGTCTGTCCGCGGCCCCGAGTTGATGGCGCAGACCTGGAGACCGGCTTCGCACAGAATCTTCATGGCTGTGCCGCCGCCTGCGCCGGTTCCCACCACAATCGCGTCGTAGATTTTGGTGGCCAATGGAAAGATCCTCGCTAGCTTTTGTGGGTCTGGCTCGAGATGCCTGAAATCGCCGGTTCACGAAGGTTCGCGTGTTCCGGATCGTCAGGGTGGGCACAACCCGGCATCTTTGGCCACACCACCCGAAGCCCGGGATAGCCGATACTTTCTAATCCAATCTTGGTCGTGTAGTAACCGACGACGGTGTAGTCCCGCATCATCAGGAAAAATGCGCGTCCAGCTTCCGTCGTGGGTTTGAATTTCGCCTTGTAGGCAAGTTCCTGGAGGAGACTGTTCTGCTGTTCCGGCGGACAGTCCATGTACCTCCGCCCGAACTCTGAATGGCTGCGGGCGTTTAGCCAATCCAGTCCTGCAATAAATCTGTTTTGCAATTCATTCCCTGCTTCTATCGCATCTTCGGTGGAGCGAATGTCGCGGGATCCACTCACCGGAACTCGATTCGCCACCATGAAGTCAATGAACTCTGCCACTCCCGCTTGTTTGGCTCCCGGCGTGTCATCTTCCGGAATGATCATCTCCGCGAGGTGCTCCACCATGCGGTAATGCTCGGGAGAAAAGAACAGCGGGGTGTACGAATGCGAGCCAGCCGGGGAAGGCGCCGACTGGGGATGATCCTGCGGACAGGCGAACACCCATTTGCTGAAGCCAGGAAACGTGCCTGCTACCGCTGCGATTCCGATGTAGCGTAGAATTTCCCGCCGTTCCACTCCCTGCCCGCCCACTTGCCCCCTTAACTTGCTGAAACCGCTTTCAGATAGCAGTTTCACAGGCTGCGTTT
>DATHJP010000664.1:0-3275 GCA_035489695.1 Terriglobales bacterium | reverse complement strand
CGGCAATCTGGAAGGCGCGGTGACCCGCGAATCGATTGCATCTCACCTGATGGAGTTGGCAGGTCCCGGAGAAATCCATCGAGTGATTGTCGCCATGCCGGACCGCCGGGGAACTTTTCCAGGCAACGAGTTGCTGAAGCTCCGACTGCAAGGCGTGAAGATCGAAGAGGCAACTTCATGGCTGGAGAAAATATCGGGCAGAATTGAGGTGGAGCAACTCAATCCCAGCTGGCTGTTGTTTGCAGAAGGATTTCGCGTCAGTGCAGGCTTTTCATTGGTGCGGCGGCTAGCTTCTTTTTTCGCTTCGGCCGTCCTGCTCATCATAGTTTTGCCAGTCATTCCCTTTGTGATTCTTGCGATCAAGCTGGACTCGGCAGGCGCCGTGTTGTATCGGCAAAAACGCGTGGGACGTGGTGGGGTCATATTCCATTGCCACAAATTTCGCACGATGCGGAAAGATGCCGAGGCGGATACCGGCGCTACCTGGGCGGACGATGACGATCCGCGAATCACGCGCGTGGGAAGATTTTTGCGCACTTCGCGATTGGACGAAATCCCGCAATTATGGAACGTGCTCCGGGGAGACATGGGCTTTGTCGGGCCGCGACCGGAGCGTCCGGAATTTGTCGAGTGGCTGAGCCGGGATATTCCCTTTTACCCCTTGCGGCACACTGTAAGCCCCGGCATCACCGGCTGGGCGCAGATTCGATACAAATACGGCAACACCCGGGAAGATGCTAAAGAGAAGTTGCAATACGACCTCTATTACATCAAGAACATGTCGCTCGGGCTGGACCTGTTGATCATGTTTCAGACAATCAAGATCGTAATGCTGGGCCGAGGCGCGCAATGAAAGGGGTCTTCTGGGGAGCTGCCGGGCTGATTGCTTACACCTATCTCGGTTATGCGGGATGGTTGTGGCTGCGCAGCCGCTGGCGTCCACAGCCGGTGCGTCTTGGAACTTTCACGCCATTCATTTCCATTGTGATGATCGTTCGCAACGAAGCCGCCGTGCTGTCAGGTAAGTTGCGTAATTTGATGGAGCTGAATTATCCCGAAAATCTGAGTGAGATTGTAGTGGTTTCCGACGGATCAACCGACGATACAAGCCAGATTCTCTCGCACCATGCCCAAGATCCACGGGTACGCGTGATCATGAATTCACAGGCACAGGGCAAAGCAGCAGGCTTAAATGATGCCATCCAAGTGGCGCGGGGAGAAATTGTCGTCTTCACCGATGCCAGGCAAAAAATCGAGCCCGATGCAGTGCGGCTGCTGTTGCAGAACTTTGCCGATCCTAGCGTGGGCTGTGCCAGCGGCGAATTGATGCTGGGCGATCCGAACTCCGGGGAGGCAGCCAAAGGGATCGGATTGTACTGGAGAATCGAGAAAAAGATCCGAGAGTTGGAATCGGCGTCGGCTTCAGTAGTGGGAGCCACTGGCGCGCTCTATGCCGTACGCCGCAACCTGGTGGCTGAGTTGCCGCCAGAGACAATCCTGGACGATGTGTACATTCCGTTGCACGTAGTGCGACAGGGGATGCGAGTGCTATTTGATGAGCGTGCGCGCGCCTGGGACGTGCCGGACAGGGGGGCGGGCCATGAATTTGCCCGCAAGGTCAGGACCCTGACTGGCAATTATCAGTTGCTGCAATTAGCTCCCTGGCTGCTGGGTAGCGGTAATCCCGTCAGGTTTGAATTTGTCAGTCACAAGCTACTGAGGCTGATCGTGCCATTCGCACTGGCCGCTGCCCTGGTCAGTTCGCTCCTCATCCCAGAACCAATTTACCGGGCCGCGTTCGTGATACAGCTCGCCTTTTATGGATTAAGCATGTTGGCGATGCTTCAAATGAAACGGGGCGTGCTGGCTCGAATGGCAGATGCTGCGTTTACCTTCGTAGTACTGAACACAGCAGCGGTAGTGGCGTTTGCCAACTTCGTGACCGGAAGAAAAGCAGTATGGATTCGTTGAGGCAGGAGTATTGCGTGGCAAGAGCAGACTCAGGATCAGGCAGCTCACTGGCGGGACGATTCCATCGGAAGCAATCGATGGCAGCCGTTCCTCTCCACTGCGAATCGATTGTGAGGGGTGTGGGGTAAAGTGAGAATCCTCTGGGTCAAGGCAAACAAACTTCTACCAGTCAGTAGCGGAGGCGATATCCGCTCCTACAATATTGCTCATGGACTGGCCGCGCAGCACGACCTCACCTTTTTATCCTATTACGACAGGACACGCGATGAAGAGTACGAGAAAGAGCTCAAACGTCATTTTCCGGATTCTGTTTGTTTCTGTACAGGGAAGCGCACCTCCAGCGTGCCGAAGCGGGTCTTGGACTACATGGTTCGTTTCCCCTCGGAAGCCCCATACGCGGTGAGCCGCTTCGCTTCACCGAGAGTGCGGGAGAAGTTGAGAGGATGGTTCCAGCAAGGTAGCTTTGATGTCGTGGTCTGCGATTTTCTGGATGCGGCGGTGAACTTCCCCAGGAACATCACGATTCCCACGGTATTGTTTCAGCATAACGTTGAAAGTGAAATCTGGAGACGCCTGGCGTTGCTGCAGTCCCACCCCGCAAAAAAATTTCTCTATCAGGTGGAATTCGCCAAGATGTTTGGTTACGAACGAAAGATGGTGCGCAGATTTCAACACGTGATCGCGGTTTCAGAACACGACCGGAGCCTGATGAGCCGCTGGGTTGATCCTGCACGCATTACAGTGGTGCCGACCGGAGTGGATTTGAAGCAATTCAAAGGTAAGTCTCCTGCGAGGGAGATGGAAAATCTGGTGATCTTTGTGGGTGCGATGGACTGGGGACCGAACGTTGATGCAGTGGAGTACTTCTGCCAGGAGATCTGGCCGGCAGTAAAAGCCAAAATTCCCGACGCGCGCTTTCGCATTGTGGGACGAAATCCTGACCGTCGAGTAGAGAAATTGGCTGGGGAGTCCATCGAGATCACGGGTTCCGTTCCGTCTGTGGTCGATCATCTTTACGCTGCCGCCGTGGTGGTGGTGCCGCTCCGCATTGGAGGCGGTACCCGACTGAAGATCTACGAAGCCATGGCTGCGGGCAAAGCCGTTGTTTCAACCTCGGTGGGGGCTGAAGGACTGGATGTGCATCATGGCAGCGATATTGTGCTGGCGGACGATCCCACTACGTTCGCGGAGAATGTGGTGAGCCTGTTACGCGATAAGCCGCTGCGCCGGCGTTATGAGCAATCTGCCGCCGCACTGGCCGCCCAGTATGATTGGGCCGCGATTAGCGAAAAGTTTCTCTCGGT